>CAYHSM010000180.1:0-1527 GCA_964359325.1 uncultured Candidatus Peribacteria bacterium | reverse complement strand
TAATATTCATTATTGTACTTTGTAAAATCCATTGTTTCCTTTATGTCATGCAGGCGTTTTTCTATGTGCCAACTTTTTAAGATTTTAGCTGCTGCCGGCGGAACCAGTTTTTCCCAATTTTTGTTTTTGAGAATAGCCTCGCGCACTTGAGTGGCGCTTATTTTTAAAATACGCTTGAGCTGAATAATCTCAGGCCCGATTTTATTTTTTTCATTTGGGCGATGATATTTGCCTTCATAGCATGCTTTTACAATTTCAGATCCCGTGAAAATGCGATCGTATGGAGGAATATAGCAATTCACATGATTTACCCAAATTGCGTAATTGTTAACGTTTCTTACAGGGATTATGCAATATTTTTCACATGGGATTTTAGCTTCGCGCAAGGCCTCGTCAATCAACTGAAAACGCTCACCGGCTGTTAAAGGATTGTCCGGCAAAAAGTTTTTTTCTGCGCTGCCAATTACAATAATCACTCTCTCATTGCTTTTGAGAATTTTTTTTACCACATCAAGATGCCCCTTGTGGAAAGGCTGGAAACGACCAATAAAAAGCGCTGATTGCATGAGTGTTTTTGTTTAAGACATGCTGGAAATTACACTTTTTTACTGAAATTTGCAAATTGTGTCATGTTGCTTTGACCAAATGCGGCGGATTCAGTTTGTGCTTATTGATTTCAAATAAACGGAAAACCTTATGAACAATATTTGGATTTATGCCTTTCCCAATCAATTCGTCTTTTGATAATCCTTCTTCCATTTTTCTAAGAACCAAATCCATTTCGCGATAAGTCATTCCCAATTCTTCTTCATCGGTTTGTCCGGGATAAAGTTCTGCGGATGGGCTTTTTTCTATAAATTCATTTGGTAAACCCACGTGTTCCGCGAGCTTGTAAACATCTTCTTTAAAAAGGTCTCCGATTATTTCTATATCAGCTCCAAGGTCTCCGTATTTTGTGCCGTAACCAAGCGCCAATTCGGTTTTATTTGAAGTGCCGATAACCAATGCGTTACGCGTATTTGCGAAGCTGTAAAGAATAACCATTCTTATTCTGGCCTTAGTGTTTATTTGCGCTAAATCGTTCGGTTGCCACGGCAGAGATAAGAAATCCGTTAAAAATTTATTGATAGTGATGTTGAAAGATTCCACTTTTAAAAATTGGCATAATGCTTTGGCGTGCACGAGATTTTCTTCACTGGAAACTCCTTTTTCCGGCATTGTTAAGGCCGTAACGTGTTCAGGACCAAGTGCGTCCACCACGAGTTTTAAACAGAGGGCGGAATCCACTCCGCCACTTACGCCCACTACTGCATTTTCCAGTTGAGCTTCTTTAAAATATTTTTGGATACCAGCTATAATTTTTGTGTATACGTTGTGCATAGTTGTTGATTTAGGGGATGATATGGTTGAGGGCGATTGGGTGGGTGATGCTGCCGATGGCTCAGTTGTCGGAACCGGAGTGATAGAGGTCACTGTTGTTTTTGCAGTCTTTTTAGGTTTAGTTGGAGAAAGCGGCTTATTCTGAGG
>CAYHSM010000179.1:0-1559 GCA_964359325.1 uncultured Candidatus Peribacteria bacterium | reverse complement strand
GATTTACGAATCCTTCGATTCTACTCAGGACAAGAAAGTTAGAACCGAATTTCAACGATGTTATTTTTTGCGTTAACGCCAAAATAAAAAAATCAAAAGCCAGACAACAACTGCTTTCTCTCTACCGTTTAATGTATTTATGAAAAAAATTATATCAATGTAACCTAACACAGGATTGATGTTTCTTCCCACGAAGATTTCATCTATTTGGATGCGTCAAACTCAATTGTTTCTAGATATTTTCCAACCTTTGTATTGTTCTCAAATGCTCCTGGGAAAAATGACAAACTATTTAGATAAATATTTGTTTCTAGATCACCAGAAAAATCGGCAATAAGATGGATAGCTCTTTCATCTAGTTCACTTTGGTTTAACACTCGCCCAAGAGACATATTCCCATATTGTTTATAAGACAAATCAAGGGTTGTCTTTTTGTCGTGAATTTCTATTGATATTTTATTACCATTTTCAGTAACAATTTTTTTAGCAATAGTTTTTATATCATTTTTAAAGCTATCGGACGATAGGTTAACCGGGTCAATCAAAACATAATAATTTTTTCCGCCATCATATCTTTTATTTGATAGCTCATACACAATTTGATATTTGGGAGTTTTTACTTCTTGAGCTGTTGATTCTGCTTTCTTTTTTGGAATAACTTTAATACCAGTAATAGCAGATGGATTTTTAAGTTGTTTAACTTGCTCAATAGTATAATTTGAGTCATTTTCTTTTAAATTTCCTGCTTCAATAAGTTTGGCTTTATTATCACCACTTAGAAAAAAATCAACAATTTTTCTGGTACTGGGATTGAAAGTGACAAGCAATTCCTGACCATCTTTTTTATATGAGTTGTCCCACTCCTCAACTCCAAGTTTTAATTGTTCAGCAGTTGGTTCAGTTAAGTCTTTGTTTAGCGGGGCTCCCAGAACTAGTCTGACTTCATCTATGTTTTTACCTAATAACGAAGGCATGTCGAACGAGTAGCTCAGCGTTGGGGTTGTTGCTGGTGTTTCTGCCTTTGTGACGGCGTTATTTGTGCTGGTAGTTAAAGTTGATTTGTTTGGGGTAACTCCAAACAAAATAAAAAATAAAACAGTTGATATTCCAAATACCAATCCAACAAATTTTCTATTTGCCTTATCTTTGAAAAATCGAGAAAAAGCTGTTGGTTTAACTAATCCTATAATTAAGCAAACGAACGAGGCAAGAAATAAAAGTAAAAATAAATTTTCCATATGTTTTTTCTTTTAATTAATTAAATTATCAACACTAACATCAAGGGCTTTCGCCACTTTCTTTAGTGTATCAAGTGTTGGGTTTATATTCTAGCCCATTGCTCAGAAAGAAACCTTTTGGTCGGGGTGGCCGGGCTCGAACCGGCGAAAACCTCTCGTACCCCATACGAGCGCTCTACCATCTGAGCTACACCCCGATTGGAGTATTGTAACCCTTTGCTTATTTATATAGATTCCTGGTCAAGCCAGGAATGACGAAGGGTGAAAGAGGTGCTACAATTTGAAGGCTATGGGAAGAAGGCGCGGGCGGAGGCGGACACC
>CAYHSM010000178.1:0-1638 GCA_964359325.1 uncultured Candidatus Peribacteria bacterium | reverse complement strand
ATTGTCTTCTATAATTTTGTATATCAATTTTCGGGTTTCTCCTGCAAATTTGCAGGCATTTTTTTCCGCATCAGGAATGTTTTTGAAATTCTTAAAATGCAATGCAAAATTGTCTATTATTTCTATAATTTTCGCAGCGACTTCCGGGGTAAGTGTCTTTGCTGCATCTGCTAAAATATCCAATTCTGTCACTTTAGATCCAGGTGAAAAATACATCGGGAAATATTTTCCGTTTATCTTTTTCATTTGAATTTCTTTATTCTGCAATCCATTATCCAGGCATGGAGTAGGAATCCCTATCGGGCTCAGCGTAAGTGTCACTTCTCCTTCTTCATTTAATTCACCTGCCGTTAATTGTAGATTTTTTAAAGCGTCAGCACATTCCGGGACTTGCAAGCTACCATCCTCGAATCCCAACACTCCGATTAAAAATTCTTCGTTAATTTTTTTCGTTAAATTTTCCATTTTGTAAATTTCTTTCGCCGCTAAAATTTGAGATAATCCCAAGTCCAGCGAAGCTATTTTTTCATCTATTTTTTCCGGTGTGTATGCTTGATCCTCTTCCGGGACTACTATGTCGTTCTGAATTAGACCAAAGAGGCCCTGCACTTGTTCAAATTCTTTTGCAGTTATTAGGTCTTTATTTGATACTAAAAATTGTTTTAATTTTTTCAATATAGCTTCTGCGTTTTCGATAAAAAGTCCGATATTCTTGTATTTTGCTATGTGCTTTTGGAAATCCTCATCAATTAAAAGGTAGTCGAGAATATCGCCGCCGTCCGCAACCGTTTCAGCCATTTTTTTCAGTTGCTGAATCGGATCTTCCGCAGCCACTTCTTCCTCTGCCGTTGCTCCCTCAGCCTGTATATCCAAATCCCATTGCTGATTATTAAAACGTATTTGGATTATATTTTCCGCGGTTTCATCAAGGCTCTTTGTAACTATCAATACTCCATCGCCATAATGTACCGTGATGGGATTTACAAGCTCCGGTAATCCTGTCGTGTCCGCATGGAAAATATCAGCCCATAAAGAACTTACAAAAGTGATTTCCGGGGTGTCGTTATCACTACTGTTAGAATTATTAGGTTCACTAGCCGGAGTGATGGCGGGATAGGCGGGATTTTGCGGAACATTAATTGTTATAATTTTTGTTGCTGTAAGCGTCACCTCTTTATCTTCAATAGTAGCAGATGCTGACACTGTTACGGTATATTGTCCATACGCTGTATAAGTGTGACTTGTCTGATTATTCCCTTCATTTTCTTGAGTTTGTCCATCCCCAAAATTCCAAATTAACTTTGGATTTGGAAGATTATTTTCACTATTAAAACTAATCTCTAAAGGATCGTCTGTTTGTGCTCCCGTACTAATTATTTTACTGTAAACAATCTTAGCTTTTGATTCGTTGGTTGTGGCAAATTGGACTTCGCAGCCTTGTTGTATTTCCAATGGATAAATCAAGTTCTCCATTAAACCGTCGTTTGGAATACCTTTTACGCATTCATCAATTCCGGCCAATTCATTTTGCTTTAAGACTATAGATCCTCTAAACAGGTTGCTGCCGCCTAAAAAATAGAAAGCCAATCCAGCCACCAAAACTCCCGCAGCTATAATAATCGCCCAAGGTGTTTTTTT
>CAYHSM010000177.1:0-1657 GCA_964359325.1 uncultured Candidatus Peribacteria bacterium | reverse complement strand
TTTTAATCTTTGTTAAATTATTCAAAAAAAGAACAAAAGATAATTTATCTCCGCCGATTCTTACGTCCATCTTAATCAGCCATCGCGAATATTATAGAAAATTAAGCTGGTCAACTCCTCCGGCCCCAAAAACTTTTCTGAAACTAAATCCAAGAATATACGCGTAAATAATTTCTAATATAAGCCGTTTGCACACAAATCAAACAGGCTCTTTAAAATATTTAACAAAAACAAATATGAAAAACTACATAAAAATAACATTAACAATCGCAATATTCGGAGCCTTGGGCGCAATTTTTCTTTTTAATCCGTCGCAAAAAAATATTCCAAACGAAAATTTGGTTACATTAAAAGTCGGCGACACGGCAATACAAACTTCATATGAAAACCTGGGAGTTTCCATAGACGCCAAAGCAAAACAAAATTTTGGAATGGCCTCGTTATTCCCTTCCGCTAAAAAAACATCTCCAAAAATATCCATAGATAAAAAAACTCTGGAAGCATCAATTTTAAACGCTTTCCCGTTTTTAAAAAGCCCTGAAGAAACCGGAGCCCAATTTTTTGTAACCTCGCCGGATCAAAAACCAATCTACACATTCAACATGCCAAAAGTAATGAGGCAACTTGCATTTAACGGCAAAACTCTCAAAAATTCCACGATAGAAATAGACGTTTTGCCGGAAGAACCATCAAAAACACCGGAAGAACTCGACGCTTTGCAAAAAAACCTTAGTGAAAAAACGATCACTCTTCGCGTGGAGGGCGACGACATTCCAAAATCCGAATGGGAAATTAACTTAAGTGCCTCCATTTGGCTTTCACAAACGCCGGATGGCGTGTCCATAAATACGGAAATTTTAGAAGATTATTTAAGAAACAACATCGCTCCGCAAATAGAAAAAACCGTAGAGAACACTACAATTAAAAGCTTTACTGATGAAGGAAAAAGCGTTCGCGTTGAAGCTGACGGGATTGCAAGGGATGGGATTTCAATCTCAATCGAAGAAAATATTGAACTCATTCAACAAGCTGTAAAAAATAACAACTTTGACATTACGTTAAAAACGGAACGCACGCCTGCATATGTTTATAACGAAACGGGTCTGGACCTTGGAGATCTCGAACTTTTGGCCGTAGGTCGATCAAATTTTGCCGGCTCTCCGGAAGGAAGAATATTCAATATACAAAAAGGACTCCGTGAGAAAATGAACAATATAATAATCCCGCCGGGCGCAGAATTTTCATTTAACAGTTTCCTTGGCCCTGTCACGAATAGAGCTGGATGGAAAAACGCTTTGGCCATATTCGGAGGAGGATCGTTAAAGATGGTTCCGGGTGGCGGGCTTTGCCAGGTATCAACCACTGTATACCGAGCAATTCTTTATGCCGGACTTCCACTATCAAGCAGGCGAAGTCATAGTCTTTACGTAAAATATTACAAAGATTACGGCGAAGGACTCGATGCCACAATTTTTCAAGGCGGCCAGGATCTCAAGTTCAAAAATGATACTCCATCATATTTATTTATGCAGGCCTACGATGACGATGACGACGCCTATGTTAAACTTTATGGAACATCGGATTCGCGCAGCGTAACATTGGAAGGACCATATAGAACAAAGGATATCCCGCAATATGAAATTGACAGACATGATTA
>CAYHSM010000176.1:0-1684 GCA_964359325.1 uncultured Candidatus Peribacteria bacterium | reverse complement strand
GCGAGGGCACGGCCCGAGCGCGCAGCTAGCGAAGCGTGTGGCTCTGCCACCGCTGAGCGACGCGAGCTTATCAAATAAATAAAAAGCTCTCCCCGCTTGGGGGAGAGCCCTTGTTTAGACTTAGGGTTACAAACGCCCTAGAAAAGCCTTTAGTAACCTAATCCGGCAAGTTATTCGAAAACGGCGTACCGTTAACGACAAATTTATTCCGCCCTGTATTAGAAGCCCGTGGCCCGGCTATATTAGCTAAGCAACTATAACTGATATCGCTCACACAATTCAATCAAATCTTTAAAATGGGAACAAATTTTCTATTGCGAAACTAATAAAATATTTCAATAGAAAACCAAGCTGTCATTATAACTCATGCGCAAAAAATGTCAAGCCCTTATTCCTGAGCAACAAACATGATGAACTATTTCCCGCCCCTGACATCAGCCAATTTCTCAACCATCACCTTATATTTGAGCTCTATGCGCTTCTTTTTTTCACTAAGCTGAGCCATTTTATTTTGCTCATTTATAAGCGCCGTATAGGTATTTTGCAACACATCGTCTTTCATAGCCCACAGCAAAATCTCAATCATATTTTTGTCATGCTGGGGGATAGTGGAGGTTTTTAGAAGTTTTAGAATTTCTTGTTGTAACTCGGCTTTTGTCATGTCAGGAGATTTTTATGGAATTTAAGCCGCTTTTGCCAATTCCGTGCTGCGTTCACCGCCGAGAATTGTAACCAGGCGTTTCATGTCCGAATCCGCAACGCAAAATGCAAGTTCGGTTAATATATCAGTGTTCACCTTATCAGCTCCTCCGACAATGAGTTTATTAAGGTTTGCGGCAACGGTCTGTACATTTTCTCTTGAGGTATTTGGGAAAAAATATTGATGCAGAATATCAACGGTTTCTGCTTCGTCTTTTATTGGGCTTCCGGCTAAATTGGATAGGGCGGTATTTACTTGCGGTGCATCCGTAACGCCTATTCCAAATTTTTCCAGAAATTTCATTCCTTCACCTTTTTCACTCAAGCCGATAAGCGCGCCTGCAGCCTGCAAACCTTCGGCAGTCACATTGAAATCAAGTTTGAAAATTTTGAGAACCGGTGCGCTGAGGAGTTTTTTGATTGGATAATTTGTGCTGTCGGAAACACGATCAAGTCTGTCCAAAGCTTCTTTGAATTTGGCTTTGTCAGGGTATTTTGCTTTTAATTTGGTAAGAGTCATAAATCCGATTGAAGCGGCTGCGCCGGCTTCATCAAGTGTGAGGACATCGCTCTCTCCGTTTTTGACAGCCTTATCAAGTTTTTGTAATGCCGTATGCACAGCGGCTTGATGAGTGTCATCGAGTTCCTCGTTGCTGGCCACAGTCATGGCCAATACTTCGTCATAAAATTCTTTATCGGATTGTTCGATGCCTTCTTTGAGTCCTGTGGCTGATTTGGCATCTTTTAGAGTATCTTCGACGCCTTTTGCTACGGCTGCTTTTGTCTCCGCGGAAACGGCTTTTTCTTCTTTTTCAACGCCCTGCATTTCTTCGGACAAAGTGTCCCAAAATATTTTTACGCGATCGAGAAAGCTTTTATCTTTTGCGCCAAAGGCTTTCTCAAGAGCTTTTGGAAGGTTCGAGAGTTTGTGGAACCATCCTTTGGATTCTGCTGGTTTTTCCGGGGTTTGTGAGGACATGGGGGG
>CAYHSM010000175.1:0-1688 GCA_964359325.1 uncultured Candidatus Peribacteria bacterium | reverse complement strand
AAGTTCTGTTTATGACAGGTAAAGAAGCCATAGATTTAGGGTTAAGTAACATTTACGAGGTTGACGAAAATTGATAAAAAAGGTAAAGTAGCACTCTTGTAATAAAACATTTTCATGAGCGCCCTAACAGATTTACGAAAAAACACGCCAGACAGCGATGATGAAACTCATATGATAATCGATTTGCTTGAGACAGTGCCTGACATTAACGAAAGACTAGGAAACAATCCAATCATTATAGATATTGGCACAGCGCATGGTCTACTTGTAAAAGCATTTAGAGGAGCAGGATTAACAAATACACGCGGATTCGATGCCAATCCTCGATTTAGTGAAGAATTCCCAGGCGTTGTAGAAACAGCATTTGCTACAAAATTACCTTTGGAGACAAAAAGTGCTGATATAGCTATTTCTAGTAGATTATTTTCCGATCCAAACTTTCGTAGAGGAGAAGGAGCATTTATTAGGGGGAGAATTAATCCGGATTCTCAAATAGCAATGGCATGCAACTTAGTCATTACAGAAGTAGCAAGAGTACTAAGAGAAGGAGGATTATATGTAATCTCCGATGATTTTCTAGTTCCAACGGTTGGAAGAAATAATCAGTTTTTAAGTTCAATCTATACCCATCCAAGTAAACTTGGGGAAGTTTTGCAAAGAACCAAAGTGCCTTTCTCAAAGATATAGTGAGTCAGATGGTGGGGCAGTATCACCTTACATCACAGTACTTTCACAAAACTATCTCCACCCCATAACTTCTAAGTACTTCAGTCCGCACTTCGTTGCATATGCAGCTCCACAGCCCCGCCATGGCGGGGGCATAAAGCAAAAAGTTCCGGCTAAGCTTGCCTACCGGCAGGCAGGCCCGGAACACCTTAAAGTCTTCGAGCCCGCCGAGTGGTAATTATAGCCTTGACTAAAATAATACTCTAAAGTATCATACTTACGAGTATTATAAACAAGTATTACAAAATCACATTAAAATAATACTCGAAAGTATTATTTATGAAAAAGTTTATCAACAGACAGGAGGAATTGAGCTTCTTGGAAAATAAATGGCTTGAAAAAAAGTCCAATTTTATAGTGATATACGGTAAAAGACGGGTTGGCAAAACTGAATTGATTAAACAGTTCATAAAAGATAAAAATGCCATTTATTTCTTAGCGGACAAGCGTACGACCAAAGACCAATTAAGGGAACTCGGTCTGCTTTTTGGTGAGCATTTTAAAGACGAAGCAATAACCAAAAACGGCTTTAATGAATGGCTCGATGTTTTTATTTATTTAAAGAAAAACATAAAAGAACCGTTTATTCTTGCGATAGACGAATATCCATACCTGATCGAGACGGACAAGGCGGCAAGCTCAATTTTTCAAAAAGGATGGGATCAATATCTCAAAGATTCCCCCGTAATGCTTGTTTTGTCTGGTTCAAGTATCGCAATGATGGAGAATGAAGTGTTGTCTTACAAAGCCCCTTTGTATGGACGAAGGTCGGGGCAAATTCTGGTCGAACCATTAAATTTTAGGCAAAGTTGGCAATTTTTTAAAGAAAAAACATTCGAAGAATTTTTAGAGTACTTCACTCTAACAGGAGGCATGCCAGCGTATTTGCTGGAAATCAATCCGGAAAATTCCGTGGAAGATAATTTGAAAACAAAAATTTTAGATAAAAAAGAATTTTTGCA
>CAYHSM010000174.1:0-1709 GCA_964359325.1 uncultured Candidatus Peribacteria bacterium | reverse complement strand
TGATCAGGGATGCGATTGATGAAAATTTGTGGAAATATGCGGATAAGTCTGCGATTAATAATTTGAAGAAGGGGGAGTGCAAGATTACTGGACTGAAAGATAAGAAAGGTGGTGCTACTTTTTCTTCCGGATGTTCCGGGACTTACTTGGTTTTTGATGTAGTGACAGGAGGCAACACGGAACACGTGCTTTATTTTAAAGGCAGCGACGTAACGCTTAAATTATATGATAGTATAAAGGATATTTGGGGAAAATGGAACGGCAGATGGGTAATTGCAGTTGATGGCGGAAATATTTTTGTTGATAGTAATCTTTATGATCCCGATGAGGAAAATGAAAAATTATCTTTGATTGCGTTTAGGGCTCCGGATATTGATGATTATTATCGGACCGGAAATATCTATATTGCGCCTTGTTCCAATGGTGTAACCAAGAGCGTAACCGATGTTTTGGTAACTATTGTTGCCGATGGGGCTGTGTTTTCTTATAGTGGAGACCATACGGCGATTGATTCGGGAAGTGGAGGAAGCGGCGAACCTACGTGGGATGGATATATGGAGATGATTAAAGCTTTGGATTGTCAGTTGTTCGTAAAAGGCGCAATTTCTTCCGACAACACGATTGGCGGAGCCAATCTTGATCAAGGAACGGATCCTAAAAACTATTTATTAAGCGGCGGCGGGAAAGTTATAAAATTACCGGCTAGTTTTAAAGATAGAATGGAAGCCCAATATTATGATTTGAATTATTTGAGAATGTTCAGGCTTGATTTGGAACTTACGTCCGGAGGGTTACCTATTGATCAGAAATGCGGTAAGGGATGGACTGCTGAAGATCAAAAGAATTTATCTGCCGGACAGACGATTTGCGGTGAAAAGAAAAATAGCGACGGAACAATTTGTAGTTCAACCGGAGGGAGTGGTCAGGATGCCGCTTGCAATGGTATAAATCCGCTATTGAAGTATGATGTCCAGGATGCCAAGGGAGATTTGATCGTGAAGAAGGGCTTGGAATTGAAACAGGCCAAAGGGCTTGAGAACAATAAGGATTTTGAGCCTGTGTACGTGTACTATATGGCGCCGGATGCAACTTCGTTTGTGTTTTCGAAGGCAGGAGCGATTAACGTAGGCGGGAAGTAGAGGAATGGATATTTTGCTATCATTTTTCCAGTCTTTTTATTTGACAAAAAGTTGTTTTTATAGTATCTAATAGATACCAGATTAGCAGATGCTTAACTAAGCTGAAATATGGTAGAAGTAGCCGGCAATCATCTTTTGGATAGTGGAATAGATAATGGGGCCAAAGATCCGGAGCTTATTCCCGATCAAAATGGCTTGGTTCGTCGTATATCCGGATTCATCAGAAGCCAATTGGTTAGAGTGGCTGCAGGGATCATTTTCGCCGCTGGCGGAGCAGGAGCAGCTTTGTCAGCTTGTGCTCCGGGGACAGATGGTCCAAATAAACCTGTTGGAATATATGGTACACAAACCGGCGCCCTTAATTTAAGTAAGGTTTCCGAGATTGGTCCGGGACAACCAATCCCATGGAGTGTATTGGGAGACATTACTTCTAATTATGCTGAAATAAATGGCGAAAAATATATTTTTACTAGGGGGGGTACATATGTTAAATGCCAGACCATGGAAGACTGTTTATCAGTTAATGCCAATATACAAAATGTACAAGGGCTGATCGCGGCCGGCCTGCCC
>CAYHSM010000173.1:0-1737 GCA_964359325.1 uncultured Candidatus Peribacteria bacterium | reverse complement strand
GCCTGCATGACATAAAGGAAACAATGGATTTTACAAAGTACAATAATGAATATTAGCCCAAATATTAATCCTCACATTTTTCGCGCCTACGACATCCGGGGGATTGCTTTGCGAACAAACGGAAACATCCCTGACCTCACGAAAGAAACCATCTATTCAATCGGTAAAGCCACAGCTATTTATTTGACACAAAAATACAAAACCAACATGCGACGAAGTCGCACAGCGAGCCTAAGGGCGAGCAAAATGAGCGAAGCGAAACCCTTAACTATCGCCGTGGGCAGCGACAACAGGCTAAGCAGTAATAAATTAAAAAACGCTTACATAAAAGGCTTGGTTGAAAACGGCTTGCAAGTAACGGATATAGGACTTGTTACCTCTCCAATGGTTTACTGGGCCGTGTGTGCTCTCGACTTTGACGCCGGAACAAATATAACCGCAAGTCACAATCCAAAAGAATATAACGGATTAAAAATCGTAACTAAAAATGCGCACTCAATTTGCGGGGAAGAGCTGCAGGAAATACTGAAAATAACAAACCAGCCTACGGCGGGCAGTCCACAAAACCTTCCGTTCCCGGGAACGGAATCACCCAAAATTCAAACCCTCGACATCTGGCCGGCATATCTTAAAGACATCACTTCGCGCGTTAAACTGCATCGCAAACTAAAAGTTGTAATCGACGCTGGCAACGGCATCACGGGCAAATTCGCACCGGAACTTTTACGCAAATTCGGCTGCGAAGTTATTGAGCTTTATTGCGACCTTGATGGCAATTTCCCTAATCACGAAGCCAATCCTGAAGAATTAAACAACATGCGGGATCTTATAAGAAAAGTCCTGGAATGCCACGCTGATATTGGCATAGGATTTGATGGTGACGGCGATCGCGTTGGAGTGGTGGATGAAAAAGGACACATGTATTCTTCGGATTTTATGCTTTTATTATTGGCGCGTGATTTACTAACACGCCTCCCGAATTCCCAAATCGTTTTTGATGTAAAAATCTCTCAAGCCATAATAAACGACCTGAAAAAGCATGGCGCGATTCCGGTCATGAGTAAAGTCGGACATAGTTTTATTGAAAGTAAAATGAAAGAAATCGGCGCTCCTCTCGCGGGAGAAGTCTCCGGACATTTGTTTTTTGCGGAAAATTATTATGGTTTTGATGACGCACTTTTTGCCGCCTTAAAAATTCTGGAAATAATTTCAAGAAACTTTAAACCGCTCTCCGCAGAATTCAGCGACCTTCCAAAAACTTATATAACTCCGGAATTTAAAGCTCATTGTCCGGACGATAAAAAATTTCAAATTGTAAAAACCCTGGTTGAACATTTTACAAAATTATACGACTGCATAACCATCGATGGCGTACGCGTAAATTTCGACGCAAACTCTTGGGGAGCGGTGCGCGCCTCAAACACAAGCCCAAATTTAACCCTCCGTTTTGAAGCTCAAACACAGGCACGCCTTAATGAAATTCAAAAAATAATGATTTCCGAATTACAAAAACATCCTGAAGTCAGCCTGGATTGGTACGAGGCTTCTTCTCACCACGAACCATAAACTTTTAACCGCGCAAACCTAAACTTTTTTGAAATTGCGGACCACTTTTCCCACGGCGTCTGTTCCTTGCAAGTAAGGCCATTGCGGAAAGCATTAATGCAGCGGCTCCGAGACCGGAAGATGGTGAATTTGGGCCTGCCTGACAACTGCTACTGTCTGAAGTTTTTGAAG
>CAYHSM010000172.1:0-1742 GCA_964359325.1 uncultured Candidatus Peribacteria bacterium | reverse complement strand
CTAATTAGTCTTACTCCCTTATTTGCATAGCGATTTACAATATCAGGCGTAGAGTCAGATGAGTCATCCACAACAATTATCTCTTTATCAGAATAATCAAGCGCAATAAGCGACTCCAGCGTCTCCGCTATATCTTTTTCTTCGTTATAAGTTGGCACAACAATGCTGAATCTAAGTTTTAACATAAGATAGTGCTGTTATCTTTCATTTCCAAAGTATGCTAAAATTTCATCTGCTGTTTCAATATCGTTCCCGACAATTGCTCTCAGATCATAATCCAAAGACCTCAAGAAATCATGGCAGTCATTACGGATTTTTTCATTATGAGTGGCTAACAATATGGTCGGATGATATTTTCCAAGAGTTTTTATCACGCCTTTAAGAACTTTAAATTCTGCTCCCTCAACATCAATTTTCATAACATCTGGCGGAGGCACTTTCCCATCAGCAAGTAGATCATCTATGGCTATCGTCTTCACGCTTAATTTTCCATTTTCACTGAATTGACCCGAAAAACTATCTTGATAGACACTAAACAAGGCTGTTCCGGTTGTTTCAGAAACAGCCGCTTCAAAAACTTGAATATTCTCGAACTTATTCATACTTATATGTTTTTTAAGGTAAAAGACATTTCCGGGGTTTGGCTCAAAAGAAAAAACCTTGCCCTTTTCGCCGATAAGCTCGGCTGCCAAAAGCGAATAGAAGCCGACATGAGCGCCAATATCGTATACAATATTCCTCTTTTCTAATGCTTTCTCAAAAATTTTCTGCTTTTCCATTTCATATGTCCCCAGCCAATAACCAAAAGTTCCTGAACCAAGCACCCATTTTTTGCCTTTTAATCTTCCTTGCAAAATCGGCAGAATGAATTTTTTAGGAATAATTTTCAAGACCCCTCTTAGGGTTTTTCCCCACAAGCTCCCTGCAGAAATTTTAGAAAAATTAATCATCTTTTCAGGGCTGCCGAAATTCCTTCAATGTCTTTTTGATAACTGCAATTTTGAATAATCTCAAATGATTTTTCTCCGAAAGCCGTTCTTTTCTGAGGATTTTCAATTAAATCTTCAAGCCGCCGAGATAATTCATCAATATCACCGACAGGGAAAATATAACCGTTTATTCCCTCTTTTACCAAATCTGAACCGCACCCAACAACGTCAGAAATAATAACCGGTAAGCCAAAGCACATTGCCTCATTGACAACTAAACCCCATGTTTCTCCCTCTTGGGAAGGCAAAACCAAAATGTCTGCCATAGTATAATATTTTGATAATTCGGTTTGGTTTTTGAATCCTGCAAAATAGATATTTTTTAGATTTTTCTCTTTTATATATTTTTCAATATCTCTGCGCAAGATACCTTCACCGACAAAGACCAAAGCCTTTTCATCCTTTTTTATTTTTTCGTACGCCCGGAGTAGATCGAGTGGTCGTTTTTTTTTTATTAATTTTCCGACAAAAAGAATAACTGCATCATTCGGACCAATCCCAAGTTCTTTTTTAAACTAATTTTTTTTATCCCTTAACTTCCAAAACTCTCCAATAAAACGCTCATTGTCAACAGCATAGGGAACAAAAAACAGCTTTGATTCCGGCACGTTGTAATGCTGATAAAACTTTTTGTTTTCCTCACCGATACACAAGAAAACATCAATGCGTTTAAAAAGCCATCCCAAGACATTTTTTTTAATTCTCCTTTTAAAATTACTTTTAAATAATTCCTGATTAAAAGGATTCTCGCCT
>CAYHSM010000171.1:0-1748 GCA_964359325.1 uncultured Candidatus Peribacteria bacterium | reverse complement strand
CTTACATATTTTGGGCTTTCCGCTACGCTTTTTGTGGTAGCTCCATATTTTTGGTGGTTTAGATTGTTGTCAGGTGTTTTGGCTTTAATAGGAGTGATACTGCTTCTAATAAATTTTATTTCGAGGAAATTTCCACCAATCGAAAAACGACCGATTTTTAATTTATTGGGAATAATATTGATAATGGTTTTATTTTTATATAATCAAACTTTGATTGCAAAAACAGGCATGGCTTTGATGGGACCGCAGCCCGGAGATGAGGTAGAGCTTAGCGGAGAGTTCAGCAAAGATATCGCAGCATTGGTCACACCAACCTCCGCGTCATTTTACGGCCCGGAACTTGGATTGGATTTTTCTAATGTAAACGCCATCAATAAATCAATTGGGAAATTATCGGTCATGGCTCCAAAACAAGGCTCAACTCCGATTCAGCTAACTGAGGAAGAAATGAAACGGTATGTTGCGATTGGCACTGAACCATATGTGGCTTGTGAATTTTGTTGCGGCGCAACGACACTCGTCACAAAGGAAGGAGAACCGACTTGCGGCTGCGCGCATTCAATAGCTATGCGCGGCACTGCTGCCTATCTCATTCGCAATTATCCAAACATGGCAAATGCGGAAATAGCTTATGAACTTATGCGTCAAAAAGGTCTTTATTTCCCAAAACAGATGCAAGAGCGCATGGCAAAAGAACTCGCTGGAGATGCGAAAAAATTCACTGCTGACATTAAATATCTGACACAAAATTTGAGCCAATCCGAATTGTCGGAATTGCAAAAAAAGGCTAAATCTTCAGGATTTACGCCTGACAGCAAATCCGACATGGTTGGCGGCTGCTGATAAATATCAATTAATTAATTTATCTTATGTTCTCACAAAAAACCTTAAGTGTCCTGCTCGTAATTGCGATAATTCTTATCTCTTTCCAGACGTATTCTTTGTTTAGACTTGATCGGAAAATAAAAGAAGCCAAGCTGAATTTTGGCACAGCGCCGACTGTTACTCTTTCCGAAAGCGGAGGCGCGCCTGACATGGTGGGTGGCTGCTAAATTATAAATTAATAAATAATTAACTAAAAAAATATGAAATTCAGATTAAATAATTTCTTTGGAATAATTTTGGCAGCGGTTTTAGCCGCAAACTTGATTACGGTACTTATCTTCACTTTTACGATAAATGGTAAATTGAATGAGGCTTTGGAAATAAGCAGGCCTCAGGAGGGGAATCTTATTTTGATTGCGGCTAAAGATTGTGAGAAATGTTCCGCGGAAGGTGCAAAAAAACAACTCATTGAATTAAACACTGAATTTAATGATGAAAAAGAATTGAAAGATAATGAACCCGAAGCGGAGAAATTAGTCAAAAAATTTAATATCGAAAAATTACCGGCCCTGATTTTTGAAAACGACAAAAAAATAAAAACTTCGGTTAAGCAAATTCTGGAATCAAAAGGATGGGAAGTTAAAGATAATATGGCTGTTTGGAAAAACAATCCGCCGCCATATTACGACATTAAAGCCAAAACTGCAGTTGGACTGGTTGATGCGATTTTCCTGACGGATAAAAGCTGTAAAGATTGTTATGATGCCATAACAACGCATAAATCCATCCTGAAAAATTTCAATGTTGTATTAAATAGCGAGAAAACAGTAGATGTCTCAGAAGCTGAAGGAAAAACCTTGCTGACAAAATACTCAATCAAAGTCGTGCCAACGGTTATTTTTTCCGATGGTTTAAAAGCCTAT
>CAYHSM010000170.1:0-1763 GCA_964359325.1 uncultured Candidatus Peribacteria bacterium | reverse complement strand
AATCCGGCGGCTATGTTCTAACTAATTCATTCTCTAAATTTTCCAGCCAAAACGCAAGTGGCTTTTCTGAACTAACAAAATGTGTTGCGCCGCCAAGTTTTGAAAAAGTATTGCAAGCACCTTTGGAATTGTCCATCAAAATACTTTCTTCAATTTTTGAACCATACTCATTTGCCACTTGCAAAAATATATTGCCGCCATCATCACTCTTGAATTTTTTGTTATCAAAAGAGTTAACAATCGAATCGAAATAGGAATTTAATTTTAGCGCAGGAACGGTAAATCTAGTAAAACAATCCATATTATCGGTAATCAAAACGGTGTGGTAATTCCTTCTAAGATTTTCGATTCGATTAAGGACATCAATGGAAATATTCATTTTCTCGCAATCTGCAACAAAAATATTCCATACTTCTTCAAAGGGAACATTTAACTCTTTTGATATTAGTTGGTTAATGTCTTCTGACGAATAAACGCCTCGCATCCATTCATTTACCATTGACTTATTTTCGCCAAACAAAAAATTCTGGATTTTCTCAAAAATGCTTGCGTCTATGCTTCTCCAAAATCTATCGTGGCAAAGTGTGCCGTCAAAATCTATAAATAAAATTGGCTTCATATTTTTTGTAAAAGCAAATCGCTATATGAAACGGAGATTAAATCGTTTTTTGGAATACCGAATAAATCAAGGTAATTCTGACATTGTTCTAGCAACTTTTCTTTTCCAAAAGACCCATCACTATCGATCGCTTCAATTTCCATAAATGTTCCCAAATTCTTCACTGTATCAATGTGAAATTTTACATTTTCGATGAAGTAAATTTCTCTCTGCTTATCTACTACAACCAAAGTCCCAAGGGAAGAAAGTAAAATTTCTTTCAGTGAAGAATTTGGATCGGACTTAAACAAAATGACATTAGATTGTTTTGGTCCCTCCTTATCTTCTCTTTCATAAAATACGAGAAAATTCTCAATGTTTCCTTCGCGCAATTTCAATCTGCCGTTGTTCACTTTAAAGTAAGTATCAATTTGATGGTCGGTTCCTTTAAAATCCCCGTTGCGCGATTTCAAAATAGACTGAATTTTCTCGTGGTCATTACATTTTGCCTTTATTTCAATATTGAGATGTTTCATATTTATTTCAAAAGTTCGTCCATTGAAACTTTTAGCGCATCAGCCAATTTTTGAATTGTCGCAAGGGTAGGATTTTTCTTTCCATTTTCAATATTACTGATATAACCCCTATCAACCTCTAACGCTCGCGCAATATCGCCTTGCGACATTTTCTTTTTGGCTCTGATGCGCTTTATGTTTTGGCCTAATTTTTCTGAAGCTAGGTTCATATTTTTGTAATCTTTTTAGTAACTGCGCCGACAAAAAGCCGGTATGCTTTTCGTTGCTCCTTTTTATAAATATAGGGAATGGCCAAAACAGTTTTACATTTTGAGCAAACTAAATCCGGAACTTTCGTTATTGGGAGTTTTTGAAAATTTGCAAAATTTTCCGGCGCAAAAATTCTATCCAAATAAAGTCGTTTCAACGGGCCGGGACCGTCCTTTTGATAAACAAGGACTTTTGCGCCACAATGTTCACATAGAACATTCAAAAACCGAGAATAGCCACCTCTCGTTTTGCGGTATTTATCAGATTTAAACTTAATGGCCATACTTATTCACATTTTACACTTTGTTATATTTACAGACAATGTTATACTAAAATATACTATGGTATTTTCTGATTTAGCCGCCGGATTTTTTCGCCGA
>CAYHSM010000169.1:0-1764 GCA_964359325.1 uncultured Candidatus Peribacteria bacterium | reverse complement strand
TCCGCATTCCCACTTTTTGCTGCGTCTACCGCTTTATCACGAACAGCCTTGAGCGCGTCAATTTCTACCTGAAGACCTGCAATTACTTCCGTGAGGTCCACTTCACCTTTTTGAGCTTTCGTCTTTGTTTTTTCAAAAAGTTTCGTCAATTTTGCGTATGTACGATCCGCCTGTTTCAAGATGCGTGGAAAATTTGCGAGCATATTCAAACCTTCGATGTCCCTGTCCAGTATGTCAATAAAAGCATTGAAATCATCAATAGCCTGCAGCGCGGCCTCCATATCGTCTGTGGTTTTGATAATTTCAACCGCTTCTTTAGCTTTTTGAAAAGACTGTTCATCTTCCGCTGGTGCCTCGTATCCGGCAGCTTTGAGTTTGTTGATTGTTTTTTCCCACTGCTTCAGCGCTTTTTCCATACCTTTTGTTCCTTTTCTCATTTGTTCCAGACCTTTCTGCATCATTGCATCTGCTCCGGCCGGGGCTCCAAACCCTTCCGGAATTCCCGTGTCCCCAAATCCTTCCGGAATTTCCATATCTTCAAAACCCGCAGGAGGTCCAAATTGTGCGAATGCGATATTCGCACTGATGGAAAATATAAATAAAAGACTTATTGCAAAGGAATTTGTGAGAAGGTTTGTTTTTTTCATAGAAAAGTAATTATTAAAATTTATTTTAAGCTTACTCTTGGATGTGGAATATTTCAAGCAGTGCAATTTAATTAGTACATTACGTCCAGGTGCCCGGTATTTGTGTTGCCGAGATAGAAATGAAAATTTAACGTTATTCCAACTTTTGTTGCGGTAAAGTCTCCATTATCATTGCTGTCGATTTTGTAGCCAAGATTTCCCAGGGCTGTTTTTGTTTTTTTGATGTCATCTTTTGTGACAAGTCGGTTAAATCTGTAGGCAACCCATCCGGCAGGATCGTCGTCCCATAGTTTTACATCTGCAAAAATATTTTTTAAAATCGGCATCAGCTCCTCATTAACGGTTTTTCCTTTTTTGCTGGTGGCTTCCACTTCTTTGGTTTCATCGTATTTCATTTGAGCTCGTGTTTTTGTTACCGCAGTGCCACCTATCGCATCGTCTTTGGCTGTTACGTTGCAAAATTTCACATTATAGGTTGCGGCTTCCGAAGCGGTTGTGTTTACGCCCTTTTTGTCGCCAACCTTGATAGTTCTGAGAACATTATACATGGGGTATGACTGTAGCAATTTTGGTGAATTTAATTTGTTGGTAACGATATAAGAGCTGGCATCACTGCTTTCTGTGTCGGCAAAATCTGTAACGAGGCCATTGTCATTGCCCAAATTTCCGTTGGCATCCAGTTTCATAATCATTGCCTCGGTATATTCCTGCCATGAACCGAGAACCTTTTTTTTGATGCCTGTGTACCAAGTTCCCGTTATCGCATACCCGGAATCTGTGGTTTGAATTATGTCATAACCGTCCAAGTTTTTTGTTCCGCCAATGATTTTTCCCCATTGATATTTAAAATTGGCATCCGTTTTTACCAACACGATGTTTCTAAATCCTTGAGTGGACTGCCAATTACTGATTTCATCTGAAATTGCCTCTAAGGCTTTTTTTGATTCTGGAGTTTCAGGACTCGTTATGGGATATTTTGCGTAGTAATCGTTCATCATTTTCTCGTATGCCGCTCCTTGTTTCATTGCATCTTTGTCGATATATCCGCCAACAGCACTATTCCCCATGATGATATATCCTCCGTCTTTTGTTCTTTTCATTACAGAGTCTTCCAGAT
>CAYHSM010000168.1:0-1785 GCA_964359325.1 uncultured Candidatus Peribacteria bacterium | reverse complement strand
AATTTAGGGAACTTTTTTTAAAATCTCCTCAATGCGGCTCATGGACTCGCGCCGCTGAAAATTGCGATTATGGCGACATAATCACCGTTTCAAAGGATTGTTATATGTGTTACAATTCCGGGAATTGCCGCAATGCATATTATTGCGAAGACAGTCGTGCGATGATTGACTCTACAGACTGCGCTTTTTGCGAGGGATGTGAATTATGCTATGAATGCGTAGATTGTGACGGTTGTTATAACTGCAATTTCTGTCAGGATTGTAATAATTGTCAGGATATTAGTTTTTCCTATGATTTGCGCAGGTGTAAAGATTGCTTTGGGTGCTCAACTTTGCGCGATAAGCAATACTGCATTTTTAACGAGCAATTTTCCAAAGAGGAATACGAGAAAAAAATTAAAACTTTTGATTATTCAAATAGTGCCGGCATTAAATTCATCTGGCAAAAACTGGAAGAATTCAAAAAGAAAAATCCGCGAATGTATGTACATCAGCATGACGCCACAAATTGCACCGGCGATTACATTTACCACAGCAAAAATTGTCATCAATGTTTTGACACGAGGCATACCGAAGATAGCGGTTATATTTATCAGGCGAATTTGGATATGGGCACAAAGGATTCCTGGGATTGCGGTCCGATTCCGACAGGTATGGATTTGTGTTATGACATCGCTTATTCTCATTATTTGTTTAATTGTAAGCACTTGTATTGGTGCGGGAATGTCAAAGATTCCGAGTGGTGCATAAATTGTTTTGAATCCGAACATTTGTTCGGCTGTCATTATTTAAAAAATAGACAAAAAGGTTTTTATATTTTGAATAAAAAAGTTGAGGAAGATTATTATTGGAAAACCACTGAAGACACAAAAAAAGAACTTTTGAAAAATGGGATTTATACCCTCCATGATCTTGTAAATAAGGATTTAGCCAAAGGGGAAAAAGATGAGAAAAAGAGGCAGACTTTAGATGGTGAGACTGAAAGGGATTGTTTTATTTGCGGCGATCATTTCAACATTGTGCCTGCGGAAATCGAGTTTTATAAAAAAATGAAAGTTGTTTGGCCGGTTTATTGTCCGAATTGCAGGTCTGAACAAAGGTATAAATTGCGCAATGAGAGAAAAATGTATAAACGGATTTGTGACAGCTGCAAAAAAAATCTAATTTCAACTTATCCGCCCGACAGCAAGTACACGGTTTATTGTTTGCCTTGTTATTGGAAACATATAGGATAGAATTCGATTGGTTTTTAACGTTAATTATCATGAAGAAAACCTGCGCAGTCAGTGGCATAGAATTTGAAATTACAGATAAAGATTCAGAATACTACAAGAAACTAGGCGTGCCGGAGCCGACCTTGTGCCCACGCGAACGTGTGCGCAGGAGGATGGCTATTCGCAATGAAAGAAATCTTTATAAAAGGACATGTGATGCCACAGGCGATGCTATTTTATCAATGTACCACCCCGATACCCCTTACAAAGTTTACACGAAAGATTATTGGATAAGTGATAAATGGGATGCCGAAAAGTACGGAAGAGATATTGACTGGAATAAGCCGTTTTTTGAACAGTTCCATGAATTACAAAAGGCTGTGCCCAGAGCCAACCTCGCCATTTTTATAAACAATGAAAACTCGGAATATTGTAATTTTGTCGGTGATATAAAAAATTGTTATTTATGTTTTGGTTCCATATTTATCGAGGACTGTATGTATGGCAATCCGTATTATTCAAAAAATTGCGTGGATTGTTTTTTGATAAGGAAATCGGAACTTTGTTATGA
>CAYHSM010000167.1:0-1813 GCA_964359325.1 uncultured Candidatus Peribacteria bacterium | reverse complement strand
ATAATAGTGAAAGTCAAAAACGCCTGGATGAAATCTATGCGAAATACAAATTCCAGGTGGATGACAACGAAAAAATGCTGGGAATTCTAAAAAAATATGAGAATAATGCTGAGGTTGCAGCTATCATCCAGATGAATACGCAAAGCTGCCTCCAGGGTGGAAATCCGATTTTTTATAAAACCGGTTCAACCTAATTTCCCTTAACAACCTTCCCTCCGATAATCACCTCTTTAACCAAATTTTCACCGAGCCAATAAGGAATTTCCTTATAATCATCAGCGTCAAAAATTGCAATATCAGCCATTTTTCCTTTTTCCAAACTGCCGATTTTATCGCTCAAATTAAGCGCACTGGCGGCATTGATGGTCACGGCGGTTAAAACTTCTTCAAAACTAAGACCCATTTCCAAACACGCCAAGCTCATGGCAAGAAAAATATTTTTTGAAGGCGCGGTGCCCGGATTAAAGTCAGTCGCAACAGCAATCGGCAAACCAAAATCGATCATTTTGCGCCCGTCAGCACAGCCATCTTCTTTCAAAAAAAGCCTAACCAAAGGCAAAAGCACGCAAACCGTATTCATCTTGGACAATTTCTTAATATCACGATCGGTCATATGATCGCAATGGTCGCAACTGACCGCTCCCAATTTCCCTGCCATCTTGCATGCCCCGAGACGGCTGATTTGTTCACCGTGAATTTTCAATTTAAAACCAAGCTTTTTGGCGAATTTTAAATACTTCTTGGACTGCCAAGCGCTAAAAACTTTTTTCTCACAAAAAATATCCACGAATTCAACTTTACCTTGAATCTTCGGCAAAACTTCTTGCATTAAAAACCTCAAATATCCGCGCGGATCATCTCTGAATTCAGCAGGAACAGCATGCGCGCCAAGAAAAGTGGGCACAAGCCTGACTGGTTGTCTTTTACCGGCTTCATGAGTCACTTCCAAAATTTTAAGTTCATTTTTAAGATCAAGCCCATAACCTGTTTTAGCCTCAACGGTCGTAACTCCAAATGACAAAAAATCATTCAAATGTTTCAAAGCGTTTTTCAAAAGTTCATTTTTCGAAGCTTTGCGCGTCAATTTAACCGTATTCAAAATCCCACCTCCATCAGCCAAAATATCCAAATAGGATTCTCCGGATAATCTTTGTTTGAATTCATCAGCGCGATTTCCTGCAAAAACCAAATGAGTATGACAATCGATAAGTCCCGGCATTACAACTTTACCATTTGCATCGATAATCCTGGTTTTACCAAAAATTTGTTTGGAAACCTCAGCCTTTTTTAATTCTTTCATCCGCCCAACTCTTACAATTTTATCTCCCTCACAAGCCACAAAACCATCTTTAATCATTCCAATATTTGACATCTCCTTCCCGCGTTTTGGAGACTCCCCTTTCATTGTGAGAATTTGACCGCAATTTTTAATTAAGAGGGTATAAGGCATAAAAAATCAATTTTTATTTAAAGTTGGAATTTTCACTGCCTTCTTTTTAGCAATATTCACGGCAATTTCATAGCCCGCATCAGCATGACGCATAATTCCAAGCGCAGGGTCAGTAGTCAAAACACGCTCAATCCGCTCGGCTTTTTCTTTTGTGCCTGTGGCAACAACAACCATCCCGGCATGAGTTGATTTACCAATCCCGACTCCCCCACCATTGTGAATGGAAATCCAGTCCGCGCCAGAAGCGACATTCGCCATAGCATTAAGAAAAGGCCAATCGGCAATAGCATCAGAGCCGTCTTTCATCCCTTCGGTTTCACGATTTGGAGAAGCCACGCTGCCACAATCAAGATGATCGCGACC
>CAYHSM010000166.1:0-1841 GCA_964359325.1 uncultured Candidatus Peribacteria bacterium | reverse complement strand
TGTTCCCGCACGGCACGCACGGCGTTCTCAATCTCACCAGTATATTTGTAGCCTTAAAATCAGCCTCAGTATTTGAATTAAAAACATTTACAATTCCGCTAGGGTCTCCCAATCCGGCTTCGTCATAATACAGAGGTATCGCAACCCTGTCCGTCATAGTGCTACCAAACCTCAACCTGTTCCAATTACATCCGTAATCCAGCTGGTCCAAGATAGTCCCATTGGCCAGTTTGAAATCCACGGTGTCCACGTCGCTGCTCGCGTTCGGCGTATTTAGGAAATCAACCCTACTCTCATATATTTTGCAATAATCCTCGTCACCGGCATCTCCGGTTCCCGGGGACGGGACAACATAACAGCTATTATTGTCAACATTCCCGCATTTTGCAGTCTTGATCTTTTCGTTATCCTCGTTGCGGCCCTTCACTCTCACAGTGATCTTTATATCCTTCTCTGGAGGGGCAAGAAACGTCAGTTGAGGGTCATTACAAAAAGCAGGATTCCCTTCGGCTCCTGGAGCCGGTGCAAATTTCCCATATCCGCAAACTATCTCGCCGCTATTCCAGCCGGCTTCATAATTCTTCGCCTTTACCTGCAATAATCCCATTATCGAATCCGCTGTTATCCTTGCTGTCATGTAATTGTCGCTACTTTTTATACTCTCATATGTGTCCATCACTGTCATCTGCAAACTTATCCCAACTATCATCATCAACGCAAATATCATAAGTGCGACTATCGCTATCAATCCATCCTGTTTTTTGATCTGTTTTGAAAGTTTCATGCCTCCCAATTAGTTTTCCAATTAGCTGTCTATGATATTAGCATATCGTGTCGCGTGTCGGCAAAATTTCATTAACAAAAAATCCTTAACGGGCTATAATTCAAACAAATGAATTCTAATAAAAAAATAGGATTTATACTTACTGAGGTTCTTGTTGCGATCGCTTCACTCGCGACCGGCGTGATTGTTTTGGGGACGATCACGAATAATGCCTTGTCCACTATCAACTTATCAAAGGATTATCTTGTCGCTCAAAATCTTGTGACCGAAGGCATTGAGGTTGTAAAAAATCTTAGCTACACCAACCAGCTGATTTATCCCGATAAAAAACAGTGCTGGCTGGCTTTGGGAGCCAATTGCACTTTGATCCCAGCCAATAATTCCAATTATATTGTCGTATTGAGCAATAAAGTTTTAAAACTTATTAAGTCCGGCGGAAATACTCCTTTGAATTTGGATAGCTCCAGCAATTTAAGTAAAACTCCATATCAACTTTATATCGAAAATTCTCGATATGTCGGCTATACGCCCCCGCCTGCAGGCGCTACCACTTCCAAATATTTCAGATCCATAAAGTTTGTCAGTATTACCGATACCGATGCCGATGCTGTCACTGATTCCGCCACATTTGAAGTCAAAGTCCAATGGAAGGATGGCGCTAAAACCAGAGAAATAAACAAAAAAATTACCTTGAATAACTCCATATAAATGAAAAAAGGTTTTACATTAGTTGAAGTCCTTATAGCTATTTCCCTCTTTACCATGGTGGCGATCATTTCATCAAGAATTCTTGTTGATGTTGTGCAGCTTGAGAAAAAAAGTTCAGTGCAAACCGCTTTGTACGAAGATGCGCGGCTTATTATGCAGCAGCTCACAAACGAGATCCAGGCCGGCACTATTGATTATGAAGAATATTACAGCATGAATGTTGTGCAAGTAAAAAATCCGCCTGCGGGCGGACCGTTTTACGGCATAAATTACGGGATCTATTCAAGCAGATTCTTTGATCCGGGCAAAAGCCATTATCCGCCGCCAAACAATACGACCTCTAATCCCG
>CAYHSM010000165.1:0-1906 GCA_964359325.1 uncultured Candidatus Peribacteria bacterium | reverse complement strand
TTGCGTTCAGATAAGCT
This sequence comes from uncultured Candidatus Peribacteria bacterium, assembly GCA_964359325.1. GTDB lineage: Bacteria > Patescibacteriota > Gracilibacteria > UBA1369 > LOWO2-01-FULL-3 > JACRIB01. The sequence continues at coordinate 1,889 of CAYHSM010000165.1, read as the reverse complement.
ACTTTCTGTCGAAGTCCGTCAGGCAACTGGTCGACAATCATTCTCGATTCTTTCGAACTGTCGGGAAAGGACTTGCCCTTGCCTGGAATGACATAGAAGTAATCGCTACCGAGCATAAAGCGGTCGGGATATTTTTTCATTAATTCAATCCAGTCGTTTTTTAATTTATTGTTCGTAAGCGGACGATTTTCCGGTTTGCTCTGTCCTTCCTGTAAACATTTCAGTCCGATGAAAAGATTTTTGTGTCGTGCCAGTAAACTGTCGACCAGCGAAAGCGAAAGATGTCCAGTGTTATCCCAGCCTACATGCTGCCAAACAATTTTTGCGTTTTCGTTATGCGAAAGAAGTTTTTCGAATCCTTTAACATTTTCGTTTAGGGTTTTCGGATTAGGAGGAATTTTGAACCACGCAGGCAAAGCAATGTTTTTCGCAACAGCTTCCATGTGCAAATCAATAGGCAGACCTGATTTTGCAGCAATATCGGCAAGCAGCAAAAAAAGTGAGTGGTCGGGCGGAGCAATTTCAAAAGAGTGCGTTGGATTAAACGACAAATGTAAAGCCGTCATTTCTCCAAAAGCAACAGCACCGTCATTTATTATTTCCTGTGCTTTCTTTTTAAATTTTTCTTTCATCTCATCTGTAACTTTCCCTTCTTGCAGTGCCTGCTGAATCATCAGGTTTAATGTGCCACCCCCAGCAACAAGCGCAAAGCGGGCAGGATATTTTTTTACTACAGGAAGCAAAACGGTGTAATCATACGGATTATTGGCAGTTGTTCCCTGAGGAGGGGGCATAATTAAACATTTGCTCACGCCCAATTCATCCATTTCTTTTATTGCCTGTTCAGCACAACCCATCCAATCGGTTTTCAGTTTTCCGTTTTCTTTATAGGTTGCCTGAAGGTGCATGTGTGTTTCAATGTATTTTACTTTTTCTTCGCTCAGACTAAATGCAAAAACAAAAATTAATGCAGTGGCGAGTATAATACGCGAAATAAAATAAAAAATTATTTTTATTTTCATCATTGAATTATGAATTTTCCAGTTGTTATAGTTCCATTGGTTGTTTGGATGTTGTAAAAGTACATTCCCGCAGTCATATTATTTTTTTCTATGCTGATTTGATTGCCCGATGGGTTTTCGACCGATAATACAATTTGACCTGTTATGTTGTAAATACTAAATATCGAAACTGCATCGCAGTCTGAATCAAATCCAATGGTTGCATAATCGGTAAACGGATTCGGAAATAACATAACACCGCAATCTTCATTCAATAATTCACCTATTCCAGTTGTTATATCAGTACGCCATATTTGTCCGCCTGTTGAATAATTTGGTCCGCCAAAATACATGTTGTTTCCAAAACTAATTATTCCAGGATTTTGTCCGTCAATCAAGGGATTCCCAAATCCGTCAGTGTTAGATTGTATAAAGTTAATACCATCTGATGAACGCCAAATGGGGCAACCATTAGATATTGAAGTGTCAGTATAAGCGGTTACCCAAATATATCCAAAAGCTGTATCCATGTGGTGAAGTTCTTCAACGGTATCTGCTTTTAAAAAAGCATTTGCTGTTATTTGTTGCCAATTAATTCCATCACCTGTTCTATACATTTGTCCGCCCAATGTTTTATTGGTTGTAGAAGCGTATAAGGTATCGTTAAACACCTGTAAGCAGGCAATTACAATGTTAGAACCAACGCCAAATCCATATTGTCCGAATGGAGCAAGTGCGTTTTGTGTAAAATTTATTCCGTCCGTTGATTCCCACAATTGTCCTTTGCAATTGGTAGAAAAATAAATTTTGTTGTTCCACACGCACCAATAACTGATAAGGTCAACCGTATAGGCAGGAATTACTGCAGGAATAATGGTATCGAAATCT
>CAYHSM010000164.1:0-1913 GCA_964359325.1 uncultured Candidatus Peribacteria bacterium | reverse complement strand
GAAAAATGCCGTTGATCAGGCGACTAGAGAGATCGTTAACAGGTACGATTTGAAAAATTCAAACGTGCAGGTCGATCTTGGCGACAATGAAATCAAAGTAAATGCTGAAACTGAAAATCAAATCGAAGCGATTTACGATATTATTGGCAGAAAAATGGCAGGGAGAGGGCTTTCTCCAAGAATTTTGGACAGGCAAAAAATAGAACCGGCAGGTGGAATGAGATTCAGACAGGAGATGAAATTAGTTAAAGTTTTGGATCAGGAAAATGCAAAAAAAATCAGCAAACTCATTAAAGATAATTTTCCAAAAGCCAAGGCGGCGATACAGGGGGACGCGGTTAGAGTCAGTTCCAAATCGATTGACGACCTACAAGTTGTGATTAAATTTTTGCGCGAAAATAATACGATTACAGTACCGTTGGATTTTACGAATTACAGATAGGCGAGAATGTTCTCGATAAATTTAATGCGTGTGATGAAATCCCTCCGGTGGCGCTTTGGCTTTGCCAATTGTTAAACATGCAAGCAGAGTGGTTATTGGAATTGCCAATATCAAGCCTATGCTCGCGACCAATGTTTGAATAATTTCTTCAGCCATGAATTCATAATTTATCACTGTGCCGAGAGATTCCGAATAATCCAAAAGGAGCAAAAGCAAAGGCAAAGAAGCTCCGGCATAAATTAAAATCAAAGTATTTACTATCGAAGCAATATGGTCGCGCCCGACAATCGTTGCGCGTTTATATAATTCAAAAAATGAAATTTTTTCTTTTGCGGCTTTAAGCTGCTGGACAATAGAAGTCTGCGAAATGGTTACGTCGTCAAGAATTCCCATAAGACTGATTATTATTCCTGCCAACACCAAACTTTTAAAGTCTATATTTTTTGCCGTGCCCAATTGCAAATAAGAGGCTTCCTCTGAAGCGAATCCCGTCAGATTCCCCCAATTCGCAAAAATATAAGCTATCAGACTCGTTATAATTAAAGTAAGAAGCGTCCCTATCATGGCAATTGTTGTTTTCCGGTTGATTCCGTGAGAAAGATAAAAAGTAATCGGTATGATTAACGCCGCGCCGATAATGGCCATAACTACCGGATTTGCGCCTATTAGTATTTTGGGCAGAATTATTTTGAACAAAATAATGAAAGAAAACAGCATTCCCAACAAAGATCCTATCCCCTGCCACCGCGTCACAAAAACCACGACCACTATGAAGATTATAAAAAGCCACAGTAAAGGTTTTGTTCTCAAATAATCAACTATATAAAAACTGTTTTCGCCATTAGCCAATTTTTTGTAAGTGACTATAACGCCGTCTCCCTTGTTAAATTCTCTCGTATTTACGATGTAACTGTTATCATTCTCAACTGTTATTTTTTGGTCTTTTAATGATCCTTTAGTGATTAATATTTCCACTTCCTGGATGTTTTCGTTTTTATTTACGCTGTTTGTGACGGTTCCTTCCAGCAATTCTTCCTCTTTTTGCTGCGCTTTTAAACCCGACGTGTCGTTTGAAAAAGGAGAAAGCCACAAAAGCGCGCCCATAAAAATTACAATAATCAGAAATGGCGAATATTTTTTAAAGTTTTTTGACATTTGGTTTTTAGTTTAGCGTTTGTTTTTGCTTTTTTCAAGATTAGTATTATAATAATTTTAATATATTTTTTAACCTCCCTCCTATGGAACAAGCAATTACGCTTGCCAAGTACATCGGGCCTATTTATTTGATGCTGGGCCTATCAGCTTTGCTTTATGCAAAGGCATGGAGCCGTCTTCTTGGTAAATGGCAGGAAGACCATTTCAGTTTATTCACTCTAATGCTGCTTATGGGTGTACTCGGTGTTGTATTGATCAACACTTACAATGTTTGGGAATTAAACAAATGGATTCTTGTTACTTTGACCGGCTGGTG
>CAYHSM010000163.1:0-1928 GCA_964359325.1 uncultured Candidatus Peribacteria bacterium | reverse complement strand
TTGTTTGATATGAATAATAAACATCCTCGGAATAATTTGATGAAACACACATGTAACAATCCTTGGAATTCACGCAATAAGGCGAATAATCGCTATTTTCAGAATTAACAACAATCATGTTCATTCGCGGAACTTTGTTTTGCAGCTCTTTATATTGCTCAAAAAATGGCTTATTAAAATCAAATGGCTGCCCATATTCTAAAGGATCCCATTTATCACTCCACCAAACGTCATGAGCATAGACTTTAAACGGCTTATCCGGCGAATAAGTCGTGACTATCTGCTTGCCGGATAAATCGCATTTTCTTAAATATAAATTGCGCTCGTTTCTAAATGCAAAACGGCGCTGTCTGCGACAGTCCGGGCAAAATGTAGGAGGAGGAGCGGCAATTTTTTTATAAAAAACGAGATCCTTATCGGTAATTTCGTAAGATTGATTACAGTTTTTGCAATTGGCAGTTTCCATCTGAGAATTGAGAATATTGTGCAAACTTTTTCGGGTTGACCCGAACCTGTAAAGCTATTTTCCAACAACAGCCTTGATCCTCCTGATTCCGCTCGAACAAGCTTCCTCTTTCAAAATTTTAAATCCGCCCAATTCCGACGTATTTTTCACGTGCGGACCACCGCAAATTTCCATACTGAAAACAGTATTTTTTGCGGGATCGCCAATTGTATAAACCTTTACGCGATCTCCGTATTTTGACTCAAACAAGCCCATCGCGCCTTTAGCCTTAGCCTCGGCAACCGTCATCTCTTCAAGATTAAGCGTCAGAGCCGCGCGAATTTGATCATTCACGATCCCCTCAACTTTAGCCTTTTCTTCATCAGTCATTTTTGCAGGATGAGAAAAATCAAAACGCAACCTTTCCGCTGTAATATTTGAACCGCGCTGTTCAACATGCGTGCCTAAAATATTCCGCAGTGCCTGATGAAGTAAATGTGTGGCCGTATGAAGTTTTGTAACGTCCTCACTATGATCAGCCAAGCCGCCTGAGAATTTTTTTTCAGCTCCGGCGCGCGATAAATCCTGATGTTTTTTGAAACAGGATTCAAATTGCAGCATTATATCTGCCCGATCATTAGCGTTTTTTATCCATCCATTAGCCAAAAGTTCCTCAACCGTCATTTCAATTGGAAAGCCGTAAGTGGCAAACATTTCAAAACAAAAATCTTCACCCAAGGCGCTTGCGCCCTTTTCTTTTTGTCCAACCCTTCGGTCTAATTCTTTATGAATAACATTCAAACCTTTATTCAAAGTCCTATTGAACTGCATCTCCTCTTTGCTGATTTCTTCAAAAATTCTTTCCTGATTTTCAACCAATTCTTTATAAAAATCACCATAATTTTTTACGACAATTCCGGCAATTTTGCGCGCAAATTCAATCTCAATACCAAGACGTCTGCCATGTCTTATAGCTCTTCTTATCAATCTTCGTAAAATATATCCCTGGTCAGTATTTGATGGAGTAACAGCATATTGATCACCCAAAATAAACGTAGCGGACCTTAGATGATCAGCAATAATTTTTTCAGATTCGATTTGTTTTTCATCAGGATCTCCATATCCGGCAAGCAGCCTTATTTCCTCAATCACTTCCTTGAATAATTCCGTCTCAAACGGCGAAGAAACCCTATTCATAACAGCCAAAACTCTCTCCAGTCCCATGCCCGTATCTACATTCTTTTGTTTCAAGGGCTCGTAACTACCGTCATCTTTTTTGTTATATTGCATAAATACATCATTCCAAAGCTCCACCCATTTTTTGTCATTCGAATCAAATTTTTCCGGCGCCTTACCTCCTCCGGTCCAATAAAACATTTCCGTATCAGGCCCGCATGGTCCGGTTTTTCCCGCAGGTCCCCACCAATTATCTTTTTTTGGCAAAAAAGCGATTCTTTCAGTGGGAATCCCAAGTTTCATCCAT
>CAYHSM010000162.1:0-1947 GCA_964359325.1 uncultured Candidatus Peribacteria bacterium | reverse complement strand
TTCAGAAGTAATCATGCAGCCTGCTTGAGGTCAATTTGGCAAAAAAACTGCGGCTGGTATTTCAAGGATATTATTTAGCCAGTCGCTTTGGTTTTCTTTTTTCATTATCTGTCTTTCCTCGCATCCGACAAGATACTTTTACAAACTCTCTCCGCCTCTTCTCGGCTGGCTACAAAACCCTTAAGGCCAAACCGATCTTCTTTAATGTCGAAGAGCGCTTCCAGCTCTTTAGGCTCTAAAATCCGGACTTTCGCATGACGCCCTTTCATTAAAGCGCCTAGCAATTCTTCTTCTGCGACCCAATTCGTAAAATACATAACATGAGTAAATCCGATAACGCCCATATACATCATGGGAACCTCAATCCTGTAATCCTTCTTGTCCACAGTCAATGAAATCAAAATATCTTTATTATCGAAATCCTTAACTTTCTCATCTCTTGCGCTAAAAGTAAGCCAAAGTATATCATTTTTGCAATCACCTGCTTTTAAAAAACCGAACTCGTGCCCCCATACTGTTGTACCATGAGTGAAATAAGATACCCGATTAACCCGTCTTTCCACTGTCCAACTTTCATCGCCCAACGTGCCTCTTTGAAATGAGGCGCATCCTAAAACCAAAGTTAGAAGCAATGTCATAGTAAAAACTATTAACCGTTTTTTATTCATCCGTAATTTAATCTATTTTAACACCCAACAATCCCCCTATTCAAATAATCTATTTTTCATAAGGTATTAGGCAATAGGTTTCTGGTAATTTAAAACCTTCGAGCAAAACCCATAAATGATACTTATTTCCAGCATCCGTTACTTTATCCTGCTCTGGCATAAAAAATAAAAATACTGCAAAAAATTGTTTTTTAATTTCGGTCGGCTATTTCTTTTAAATAATTAGCCACGATCTTGTCGGCGGTTTCCGCTATCGAACCTTTTGCTGCTAAAAAACTTTTTGCAAATTTTGTCTTTCCTGGGTCAGTAGAATTATTTACTAGCCACTCCGCATCTCCTTTGCAGACTTCAAATGCTTTAGTGCCGGGAAACTTAGCAAAACTAGATATGAGCTTTATTGTTCTTAGCTCGACTTCGAAATCTTGATTTTTATAATGCCTACCTGATGGATTTTTCTCAATAGAAGTGAGCCCTCTCTGTGCGCAATCGTAAGCAAGCTCAAAATTTTCCTGCTTTATAAAATCAATTGCCGCGTTGAAATAATAAAGAGCTGCGTCAGGATTATTAAATCTTAAAGCATTCCACGCAGCCATAATATGATTATTAACAGAATCCACATGGCCTAATTTATTTTGCGCCAAAGCTAAAACATGGTATGCGTCTGAATTATCCAGAAAATCATCTTCTATGCCTATCACTATAGCCGCTTTTTCAACGGCTCTTACATAGTCTCCATTTTCGAATGAAGTTTTTGCATCGTTGTATATAGTCTGCGCACGCTTACTCCGTTCAGAGATTATGTTTTCTTTCATTATTTTGCGCCCCAAAAAATAAAATGCGATCCCTGTCAAAAAAGATATTCCAATAACATTTGTAAAAAACTCAAATTTATCAAAATGTTCTCTTGGAGAAATACGAAGAAAAACAAAAAATGATATGACAATTGTTATTATGCCGATTAAGGCGATAGAGCTGATTACCCAAATAAAAATATTATACACGCTTTTCAAAAAATTATTTTTTCTAAATATAGAACCTGCGTTTTTGTTACTTACCATGCCTGCTCCTGCTTCAAGTAATTTGTTATGGGGTTAGAGGATTTTTAATATTGCAGAAAATTAATGTAATCATGGCGATTGTGCTTAATGCAAACGATAAAAATAAAGACATATAGCCTTTCTTTTCAAAAACGATATAGATCAATAATCTAATAAATCCTCCAAGCCTGTTGGCGATAATGAAAAGGATACCAAAACTAATAATGGTGGTTCCCTTGAAG
>CAYHSM010000161.1:0-1949 GCA_964359325.1 uncultured Candidatus Peribacteria bacterium | reverse complement strand
ATCAACTCACATTCCAAAGACCCTTCGCGGGCTCAGTTGGACAATATCCCGCCATTATGCGCATTACGCAGGAGTTCGTCCAGGATTTCCTGATCGGTTTTGACCGGGTGGATTGTAATAGGCCTTAAAACTATCGTTTTATCTTCTACCGTACAGCTAAACCAGCCGCTGCCGCATAAAGATTGAAAAATTTTCGGGATTGTAATTTGGAATTTGGGAGAGATTTTTACAAGTTTCATGAGTGTGGGTGGGTTATAATATTTCCTTGATTTGTCAAAAATTCAAAAATTTTTACTTTTTTACAAACTTGCGATCGGAACATAGCAGGCAAAGTTAAAATTTCCTTAAAATTTGGAGAAGGTGAGCTTGCGTGAGTTGTGAATTTATGATGTTTTTAGTTTTGCGGTAGATGCGGTTAGCATTACGGTTGGCAGGAGTTTTATTTTAAGCTATTTTAGTTTAGTAATTTTTCTGCATGATTTTATGAATTTTCAAATAAACAATTTACGCGTTAAGTCCTTTGAGGCGATCGCATCTCCGACTGAAGTCATGAAAAGAGCTAAAATTACGCGACGGGCCGCTGAGACCGTGATGGCCGGGCGTCAAGCTATTCAAGACGTGCTTGACGGCAAAGACAAGCGCAAAATCGTTATTGTCGGGCCGTGTTCCATTCATAATGCCGATGCAGCTATTGAGTATGCGGAAAAACTGAAGGTTTTGCGCAAACGCGTGGAAGACAAAATGGTGATTGTGATGCGTGCTTATTTTGAAAAACCGCGCACGACAATTGGCTGGAAAGGTTTTATTTATGATCCGTACCTGGATGATACTTATAGTTTGAAAGACGGCGTTATCCTTGCAAGGAAACTGTTGGTGCATATTAACGATATAGGTATCCCTACCGGTACGGAAGTTCTCGGGCCGATTGTTATTCAATATTATTCCGATTTAATTTGCTGGAGCGCGATCGGGGCAAGGACCGCGGAATCCCAGACTCACAGAGAGTTGGCGAGCGGCCTGTCCATGCCTGTCGGATTTAAAAATGGGACCGAGGGGAATGTTGACGTTGCGGTTAATGCGATTATTGCGGCTGACTCTGAGCATGGATTTTTGGGAATGGATGACCAGGGCAAGATAGCGGTGGTGAATACTATGGGAAATCCTTACGGGCATATTATTTTGAGGGGCGGGGTTAGCGGGCCGAATTATTCTGCGGGAGAAGTGGCCAAGGCTGTGAATTTTTGTCGCAAGGCCGGAGTCAAGCCTCGGATTTTGATTGATTGCAGTCACGCAAACAGCGAAAAAGATTACAGGAATCAGGCTAAAGTTTGGTGGGATGTATGGGGGCAAATCAAGGCGGGGTCCGGGAGTATTATGGGCGTTATGCTGGAAAGCAATTTGTTTGAAGGAAGCCAGAAAGTTGGAGGCGGGTGGGGAGAATTAAAACACGGAGTGTCTGTAACAGATAGCTGTATAGGGTGGAAAGAGACGAAGGAGTTGGTAATGGGGGCGTGGAAGATATTATAATATTATCTATTTGACTTTAAGTCAAAATAGTTTTATAATGTCCATGTGAACAATTTGCAAAAACAAAAAACAAAAACAATCAGCTTTCATAAACAAGCAAGCAATAAGCAAAAATTTTAATATATATATTTTGCATTTTTTTATTATTTAACAAAAACAAAAATGGCAAAACACAAACAAAGTCCAAGAAGCCGACACCACAAAAATATTGTGGGCGGAATTTTGGCGGCTGCACTCGCTCTAACGATCGTTGTCGCGGCTCAACTAGGTGATACCAATCCTGACCTATTTAAGGCTCAGACTATGAACGAAACTGAGATGCAGGCAGGCTGTGTGAATGCGGGAGGCACATGGCAAGGGATGACGGCTACTCCTCCATGTAATATGCCTGGAAGTACTTATAATACTACATGTTATGCCAC
>CAYHSM010000160.1:0-2016 GCA_964359325.1 uncultured Candidatus Peribacteria bacterium | reverse complement strand
GAAAAATAAGCCTCTCACAATTTTTCTGACGGGGTTGACATCAATAATATAACCTAATTAACTATAGCGGTGAGGGCGCTTGTTGCGGCAACCCTTGCCACGCTTATGACAGCCGCAGTTGCAGGGACGTTTTTTAACCAGAGTTCAATACTGCTTGGAAAATAGGTTTTGCGATTTAATTCCGTTTATATAGGACTTGGCGGTACTGTATTCCTTTTGATTCGTATTCAATAACTAACTGCCCGTCGCTGTTCAGGCGCCCTGTGCCTTTTCGCGCTGAAAGATGCAGGACATTGTTCTTAAACTCCCATGTGCCTTGCTCGCTTCCCCAAGAATAACTTTTGTCGGCATTGAGCTTTAACCATGGAAATGTCTGGCAGGAGCGTCCGGTATAAGGCCCTCCATAGATGGACTGACAGGCCCACACGCCCGCGAGCGCATCAGCCGTCTGCGCCTCGCCGGACGAAGCCGCCGCAGGCAAGGACACGCAAATCGCAATGATGATTGCAATAAATCCAGTCAAAACTTTCCAACCTATTTTTGTATCGTTTGTCATTTAAATAAAATTGTAATCTTTTTTTTGACTTTTGCCATCTTTTCATGCAGGCAAACGCCCGAAATGACTAAGAGACGGGGCCGTTTCACTGCCGATTCGGTCTATTAAGATATCAGCTATCCGTATCATTCAGATTCATCAAAAGGATATTTTTCTGTAAAACTTTTTAATCTTTTCTGAAACTCCGCAATGTTATTCTCGATATCTGGCATTTTTCCCCCAGCCTTTTGCTTGAATACTTCTCCCCAGTAAATTAAGAAAATGTTGAAAAAAGTTACTAAAATTCTCGCAAGCTGTCTCTGAAAATCAGCGTGGTTTTTTTCATAATCAAAATATTTTGCCTGAAGCATATTATTTTCTTTGTCCTCTTCATAGCGGTGTCTTATGCCCAGCGCATCAGAATGCGAATAAATACTACAAAACTCATGTATTTCAGGCAAACCGCTTGCTAAGGGAAAGTTCTCTATATCATTCTTTATCGTTCTTTTTATATTTAAGAAAGTCTTATTCCATTCTTTGTCCGTCTCTTTATCATTATCTTCGGACAACTTGCTCAAATAGATATCTGTTTTCTCTGGATGTTTGAGCAAATAATAAGCTGTAAAAGAACAGTCAAGAGCTGATCTCGTACACCTGAATGCAACTGATTTGTGAATTCTTAAGAATGAAGTAATGGCATTATAAAATTCCCCATAAAGGATTAAATAAAGAAACAAAGGAATTTTCTGTTTTTTATCATCTATTGGTTTTAATTTCATACAGCTTCGAAATAAGATATCTAAGTTGTGTATTAGAAAATAATCTTGCCCTAAATTTGCAATATTCATAAGCAAATTACTTTCTTCGATTCCGAAAAAATGCGTAAGATCTGAAATTGGCTTCATACTCATATTATTTTTATACTGCGTGCGTCTCTTGTAAAATTCTATGTGAAACTACGAAGGTGTGTCAACAATAATTTCAAAAATTCCCGAAAATAGCGTAAGATAAAAACTGATATGAACTTCTATAAAATTATTCTGCTTATAAGCTATGCCTTAATTGTCCTCTTCGGCTATTGGCTTAAATCCCTTAATCTGCGGCATCTGAAAAAATACGGTGATGTTGTGCCTGCTGAATTCAAGGACTACATTGATGCGGATTTATTGAAAAAGACAAGGGACTACACTCTGGAGCACAGCAGATTTGGGTTTATAGAATCCATCTTCAGCAATATCCTTGTTCTCATCTTTTTCTTCGGCGGATTACTGAATATGTATAACTCATGGATTGTGTCTTTCAATATGCCATTTGTTCTTTCCGGCGTGGTGTTCTTCCTTGCCCTGAGTTATGCAAATACAATTATTTCCATTCCTTTTGACCTTTACAGCACATTCAGGATTGAAAACAAGTACGGCTTTAATAAAATGACATGGAAACTCTGGATAAGCGATTTCATAAAATCAATTATACTCTCCACA
>CAYHSM010000159.1:0-2052 GCA_964359325.1 uncultured Candidatus Peribacteria bacterium | reverse complement strand
ATCTGTTTCGTGAAGCATTCTAAACAACAGGAATTTTTTCTGCAAGAGAAAAAATTCCAATCCCCCCCCAAAAAATTTCAATTCCCCTTCCCCTCCTACCCCTCAATCAACAACAACATCATCATCACTGAAATTCCAAGTACGAAATAAATAAACTGCAAAAATGATCTGGAAACTTGCGTCTCCTTATGCAATTCCGGAATCAAGTCAGCCCCGGCAATATAAATAAAATTCCCTGCGGCAAAAGGCACTAAAAATAAAATTAGCCCATCCACATAACCACTCAGCGACAAAGCGAAAATAGCTCCAACGACCGACGAAAGCGAAACTGAAAAATTAAGCATCAAAGCTTTCGACTTGGAAAATCCCCCATGCAAAAGCACGCCAAAATCACCAATTTCCTGAGGAATTTCATGCAAAACAACAGCTAAAGTCGTGGCCATTCCAACAGGAATACTAACCAAATAACTCGCTCCGATTATCAAACCGTCTATAAAATTATGCACAAAATCACCAAACAAATTCATGTAGGCAAAAGGGTGAGGATGATCGGGCGTAGGAAGATGATGGCAGTGCCTCCAGCAAATAAATTTTTCAACAACAAAAGAAAATCCAATGCCAATCAGGACAAACACTGAAATCTTAACTGTAAACCCGCTCTCGACAACCGCGCCCGGCAATAAATGTATAAAAGCGTCGCCAAAAAGCGCTCCTGCGGAAAAACTAATCATATAAATAAGAAACTGTTTTAATTTTTCCGTTCTTATAGAAAATGTCAAAACCCCAACCAAAGAAACGAGGCTGATAATAAACACGCTTCCCAATGTATATCCCCAAACATTCAACATATAAATATTTTTAAACTGCCTGCCCGACAGGAGTCGCCTCGGGTGCAGGAGTTGGCTCTGGCGCAGGAATCACCTCGGGCGCAGGTGCTACCTCCGGCTCAGGAGTTACCTCGGCCGCAGGCGCTACTTCGGCCGCAGGCGCTACTTCCGGCGCAAGTGTAACTTCCGGCGCAGGCGCTACTTCTGCCGCAGGCACTACTTCCGACACAGATGTTACTTCCGACGCAGGTGTTACTTCAGGCGCAGGTGTAACCGTTGAATCCGCAGGCGGTTTCACATCGGGCCCGCAAGCCGTAAAAATCATACCGGTAATAATTATTAATAATGAAAGAGAACGTATTGTTTTTTGCATATTAAAAAAATAAAATATATTCACATAAGTAATATACTTCTCATCCTCATTAAACTCAAATTAAATACGCAAGCTTTAAACTGACTGTGCTCTGCCGTGCCGTATTGATCTTAGATACTGGCCCCCATGAGACCAAGTGGGTGTCCTCGGACCTTCAGCCTCGGCCGAAAGCAATTACCGGACTCCCTTGATGTTGTTGATAGAGAGAGTAGATAAAATTCTTACTAACAAAGAAGAGCACCCTCCATGATACTTAAACCATACGCAAAGTAAAGGCTTGGCAAAGCCATTCACTGACTGCCAATACTACTATGGAAAGTACTAAGAAGCGCCACTATACCACTATCCCTATGTGCCCAAAAGCAAAACCACGCTAACTATGTCATGCAAATATTGGATCACTGAGCCAAAAACTGAAAATCCAAAAATTCTATCCACAATAAAAACATCAACAAGAATTACGGCAACAAAATATCTGACCCCATTATTCAAATAATTGGCATATTTTGGATACCAACTCTTTGGAATAATAAGTCCAACGATCTTGGAGCCGTCAAGCGGAGGAAAAGGGAAGAGATTAAAAATAGCTAAAAACACATTCAGGTGGAAAACAGTCTGAACAAAAAGCAACAACTGGTCCGGCATATATTGCCCAAGGTATTTCCATAATAAAGACACAACAAAAGCCAGGATTAAATTTGATAAAGGCCCTACCAACGCAGTAAGAGCGCTATCGCGTACTTGATGTTTAAAATTTGCATGATTTATTGGAACGGGCTTCCCCCATCCGACAGTCCAAGTCACCAAAAACACCAAGCTGCCAAAGGTATCAAGATGGTTTATTGTATTTAA
>CAYHSM010000158.1:0-2062 GCA_964359325.1 uncultured Candidatus Peribacteria bacterium | reverse complement strand
ATGGCGGAGAGGGGGGGAGTCGAACCCCCGCAGGGACTAGTGTCCCCCTACAGGTTTAGCAAACCCGCCTCTTCGGCCTCTTGAGTACCTCTCCTCGCTTTGATAAGCTCGGGCTAAAGCCCTCGCTATCTGTTTGTCAAAAAGCTTAAACACTATAGGAAAAAGCCTATCTAAAGTCTAGGCGAATTGTAATACCAATTGTAATACCGTGCTCGGAAGCCGGATGGATTTTACCTTCTGACCACTATTACAGCTTGCAGATCATCCGTTTGCGACATTAAATTTGAAAGTATTTGTGCTTTCAAAGTCGATAAATTCACTTTTGCACCTACTGAAAGCAAGGTAAAAGCAACAAAAGCCAGCGCTATAATTAAAGGTTTTGAAATTTTCATTTTTATTTTTATTTTCGTTTGTACTAAATTTTTGTCTAAGCCTATTTTACAATAATTTTTGCCTAAAGTAAAGGGTGGCAAGATTGGCTTACCCGCCCTGTCCGTCCATTTTCACGTCCATCCCGGTACTACTGAACTTCGCAAAGAGTAAAAATACCGCCAAAAACAACAGTGTCATAAAAATCGGCGCGATCATTGATAAGTAATTCTTTTTTCCTGGCTTAAATCTTCTTAGCAATAAAGAGTTGGTTACAACCGATACGGAACTAAAAGCCATGGCCAGCCCTGCCAATTCCGGTTTTAAAATGAGCCCTAATCCCGCAAATACCCTTGCGGCAATCGGAATCCCAATCACATTGTAAAACAGCGCATAAAACATGTTTTGTTTAACCTTCCCTATCGTTTCGCGGCTTAATTGGATAGCCGTAAGCACGTCCATCAGATCATCTTTTATAATAACTATGCCACCCGTTTCCATGGCAACATCTGTCCCGCTCCCCATGGCTATGCCTAAATCAGCTTGTGCAAGCGCCGGCGCGTCATTAATTCCATCTCCAACCATTGCCACCTTCACCCCCTCTGCCTGCAATTTTTTTATCTCTTTTGCCTTGTCCTCAGGTAAAACCTCAGCCAGTACGTTTTTTATTCCTGCTTGGCGTGCTATTGCTTGCGCTGTGCGCTCGTTATCACCTGTAATCATATACACGGCGATCCCCATTTCTTCCAATTTTCGCATTGTCTCCGCAGAAGTCTCCTTAATCGTATCCGCAACCGCGACGATTCCAATAATTCCCTCCCCGGTGGCCAAGATCATTGCTGTTTTGCCCGCCTCTTCCAATTCTTTCATTTTGTCATTGATGCCTTTCGTTGAAAGTTTCAATTGATTTTCCATCAATTTACGATTTCCAAAAAAATATTTTGTTCCATCCAGTGTTCCTTCTACACCATGGCCCGGGATCGCCTTAAAATCTATTGTCTCTTTGATTTTAGTGCCTTTTGTTTCAGCGTAACGACAAATAGCTTCAGCCAAAGAATGTTCTGATTTTTGTTCCATGCTTGCGGAAATTTCCAAAACCTTATTTTCTTCAACTCCCGCCATTGCCACAATATCCGTGACTGTTGGTTTCCCTTTTGTAATAGTTCCGGTTTTATCAAATACAACAGCCTTGATTTTGCAGGCCTGTTCAAGAGGTTCTCCGCCTTTTATCAAAACTCCATGCTCCGCCCCCTTTCCTGTTGAGACCATAATCGCCGTGGGAGTTGCAAGCCCGAGAGCGCAAGGACATGCTATTACCAGCACCGCCGTAAAAGCCATTAAGGCAAAACTTAAAGACGCGCCAAGAAATAAATACCATACAACAAATGTCAAAATTGCCAGCACTATCACTATCGGCACAAACCATGCCGAAACTCTGTCCGCAAAAGCCTCTATCGGAGCTTTTGAATTTTGCGCGTCCTCTATCAATTTAATAATTTGAGCCAGTACGGTTTCCGATCCTACCTTCTTTGCCGTAAATTCAAAACTGCCTGTTTTATTGATTGTAGCGCCAACCACATTGTCGCCTTCCTTTTTTTCAACCGGCATACTTTCACCAGTGATCATTGATTCATCAACTGAGGAATATCCTTTTGTAATGACACCATCAACCGGAATTTTTTCACCCGGCCTA
>CAYHSM010000157.1:0-2064 GCA_964359325.1 uncultured Candidatus Peribacteria bacterium | reverse complement strand
TACAAAAAATACCGGAGGGAAGCGCTTGCTTAAAATTTTCTCCACCTAATTTAAAGATGATCCAGCCTGAAGATTCTTATGTCGTGACGGGAACATTTGGCGCTTGAAAATCGCAAAACAATATGCTAAGCTTCCTGCTTGCGTAATCTTGCTTAAAATTCATGCCAAACGACAAAATCATTGTTAAGGGTGCTAAACTTCACAATCTTAAGAATATCAATGTTGAAATTCCAAGGGATAAATTTACCGTGATAACCGGACTTTCCGGCTCAGGCAAGTCATCCTTGGCGTTTGACACAATCTACGCCGAAGGCCAAAGACGCTATGTGGAAAGTCTTTCAACATACGCCAGAAATTTCCTCCAATTAATGGAAAAACCCGATGTTGATTCCATAGAGGGATTATCTCCGGCTATTTCCATAGATCAAAAGAGCGCTCCCAGAAATCCACGCTCAACAGTTGGAACCGTAACGGAAATTTATGACTATTTAAGGCTTTTATTCGCCAAAGTTGGCACTCCGCATTGTCCAAAATGCAACAAACCGATTGAACGTCAAACGGCGCAGCAGATAGTGGAAGATGTTATAAACATGAAAGAAGGTACGAAAATACTTATATTGGCTCCAATGATTCGTGATCGCAAAGGTCAGCATACAAAAATCTTCGAAAAGATAAAAAAGGAAGGATTTGTGCGTGTCCGCGTTGACTCCGAAGTATGCTCGGTTTTGGAAATCCCAACGCTTGATGAGAATAAAAAACACGATATCGAAATTGTAGTTGATCGTCTTGTAATCAAGGATTTGGAAAAAAAGGTCCAAAAACTCTCTTCGGGACAAGAAATTGATCTGCCAAATCCAAACAGGACCCGTCTTGCTGATTCTGTTGAAACGGCTCTTAAATTTGGCGAAGGACTGATTCAGGTAGCGGATCACGATACCGGCAAAAGCAAGATTTATTCCGAACATTTTGCATGTCCAAAGTGCCATATCAGCATCCCGGAAATCGCTCCACGCAGCTTTTCTTTCAATAGTCCGCATGGCGCATGTCCGGAATGTCACGGCCTTGGGACAAAACTGGAAATCGATCCTCTATTAATCATTCCAAATAACAATTTAACTCTGGCCGAAGGCGCGATTATGCCGTGGTCTACAACAACTTCTCATCTCACATGGTATAACCGCATTCTGGAAAATGTTGCCAAAGCTCACAAATTTTCAATGAATATGCCTATTAGAAAGCTTTCGGAGGAAGCTATGAATCTCGTTTTATATGGGGATAAAGACAGGAAATACACTGTGGAAGTTCAAAGCAGCAATTTTAACCCGGATTCAAATTTTTCAGGCCAATACGAAACCACTTTTGAAGGAGTTATTCCAAATCTTGAGCGTCGATATCTTGAAACGGATTCAGACTATGTTCGCAAAAAAATAGAGGGATATATGCGTATTCTTGAGTGTCCGACGTGTAAGGGCAAAAGGCTAAAACCGGAAATATTGGCTGTAAAAATAGCTGATAAATCAATTATAGATGTAACTGAATTTGCTGTTGTTAAAGCCATGGGATTCTTCCAGAATTTGGAATTAAGTCCAATGAAAAAAGAGATTGCCAGGCAAATTATTAAAGAAGTCATTAACAGGCTGCAATTTTTGGAGAATGTCGGATTGTCCTATCTGACCATGAATCGCACGGCAAATACTCTGTCCGGAGGAGAAGCGCAAAGAATCAGATTGGCCACGCAAATCGGCTCAAGACTTTCAGGAGTGATTTACGTTTTGGATGAGCCGAGCATCGGACTGCATCAAAATGACAATGATAAACTGATAAAAACCCTTATTTCATTAAGAGACCTTGGGAATACGGTTATTGTGGTTGAACATGACGTAGATACCATGATGGCTGCTGATTATATCTTGGATATAGGACCGGGAGCCGGAAAAAACGGAGGAAATGTGGTTGCATCAGGTACGCCTCAAGACATCATAAAAAATCCAAATTCAATAACAGGTAAATATCTGGCCGGTAAATTGGAAATCAAAGTGCCTGACAAACGCAGGACCGGAAATA
>CAYHSM010000156.1:0-2065 GCA_964359325.1 uncultured Candidatus Peribacteria bacterium | reverse complement strand
AAAAACGAAAAAAACCATTCCTGACAGGAGGCGTCTCATTAAAATCATTATACAGCCGATCGCGGTGTATAATCCGCGCATGTCTGTAGAAGTCAAGTTACACGGAAATATCGCGTTTGGTGGGGGGCCAAAGTCTGAAGCTTTTGAAAAGTCCTTCACTATAAAAGATTTTCCGCAGCTTATAAAAGTTTGTGAGGCTGCTAACAAATTACGTTTCGGCGGAGATCTTTCAGATGCATTAATGGACGCTGGAATACCAAATGTTGATAGTCTATCTTATTTTCCCTCTGTAAATGAAATTGCCTATTGGGGCGGCGCTCTCATTAGTGGTCGCAATAAGAAGCAGCAAGTTGGAATACTTCTCCCAAAGTCGGAAGAATCTTATCAAATGACTGAACCCCCAGAAGGTGGTTTTAGCTTAAATCCCTTCAATCTGAACAAGAAAAAACCTAATCCTTTCGGACCGCTTCTTGTTGTTAATGGTGAAGTTCCGCAAGACGATTTGCCAAAAATTATTGAGATTATTGGCCAAGCGTATCACCAATTTGCCATAAAACTCGCCGCTCCGTTGAACTAAAATCGTCCACTTTTATACCGCTGCACGCTTACCTTTAAGATAAGCGTGAATGGTGGCATGAAAGTAATCGCGGACTTTTTCTTTTGAAACCGGGGAATCAACAAATTCGATTGAGAAATCGGTGATATCTTCCATATAGTCAAGTTGTTCTAAAAATAATTTTTCTTCAAACATTGCTCCGTATTTTCGTTATAATCGCGATAAGCTCCTCTTCTGCCAATGGTAAATGCATTGATAACTTCAGTCCGTTGACTGTCTAAATCATTATGAAAAAGATTGAATGTATCGGCTCTCATCCGGCAAATCCTGGGAAATATTTAGAACTGTGCTTTTGGCAAAATGGAAAGATGATTTTGAATAAATATTTAAGGGCTGACTCAAAAAAATCTGTTTAATTTTTTCGTGAGGATAAGCTTGCAGTAACCAGGCGATGTCTTCCACCTTGCCATAACGTAAAACATGATGAATAATCACAATTTCATCTTGCTGTAAATCAAGATCCTCAAATTTTTTTGTCCAGATAATCCCCTTAAGTTGAGGCGGAAGTTTTACTGTACCCATACTTAATAATTATACATTAAAACAAGTCAAATTTTAGTGATTTTTTCTAGCCTTCGTTCTATCGCTTCCACCACTTCCGGAAACTGTTTTACCGTTTGGCTGAGGTTTCCGGAATGGTCTGGAATCGCCGTTACCGGGGATGAGGAGGATTTTTGAAATAGACATACTCTGTTTGATCAATACAACGCAGACACAACCTGTTCCGGTCTTGGATACCACTGTAAAGATTTATCGAACATAGATTTCTTTATATCTTCAATCGTCATCCAGGCAACATTACTAATCTCTTTTTCTTCAGTTAAAATTTTTTGGTCAGGTTTTAGTTGATACTCAAATACTTTAAAAAATTCATTTGATTTCGGAAGCTTAACTAACACTTCGCCTTTAAGAATAAAATCCTTTTCGCTTGCTTCTAAACTTAATTCCTCATTTAATTCCCTGACCGCTGTTTCTACATAGCTTTTACCAAAATTAACGTGACCGCCGACGCTTAAATCCCAGCAATTGGGATATAAATCCTTTGTCGGGCTTCTTTTTTGAATCAGCACTTCACCTTTTTTATTTTTAACCAAGATGAAAATTGTCCTGTAATAAATTCCCGTAGTAGAGTGGGCTTTACTCCTTGTTACCCCGCCAAGAACTTCATTATGTTCGTCAACTTGAATTAATTGTTCATTTTGCGGATCTGTGGTTTGAAATTTTTGATTTATCATAATAATTTCTTGTAAAAATATTATTTTTACTTATTCCTGCTTTTCACTTGCTTTCTTTTCACCTGCTCCAATTTTTTAATATGAGGTTCTACTGGCAAATCTTCCGGCATTGCTCCACCAATGTTTTTAATAGATTCTCTGACTTTTTCTCCTACAACCAGATGAGTAAAAACAGCTATACCCTCACCTTTTACTTGTTCTCTTTTAAGCTTTT
>CAYHSM010000155.1:0-2070 GCA_964359325.1 uncultured Candidatus Peribacteria bacterium | reverse complement strand
TACGGTTACCAAAGCCACAAAAACTATTAACGAAGACACCAAAAAATACGGCCCGAATTCAAAATTTGGAAAAATTTTTCTGAATAAACTTTTTTTATAACCCTCGCCTCGGGCGAGAACAAGTTGTGACATTTTTATATGGGAATTAATTTTTCATATGCTCTCAATTTCGCGCTTCTACTTCTGGGATTTTCTTTAATTTCTTCTTCAGTTGGGATTACTGGTTTTTTTGTGAGAATTTTAACAATCGGCTCATCATAATTTCTATATATTGCCATTTCTTGAGATTTAACCGGTGGATGTTCAAGCTTTTTAAAGAATTGCTTCACAATGCGATCTTCAAGAGAATGATAAGAAATAATCACAATCCTGCCTCCGATTTTCAAAATCTCAATAGATTGCTCCAAAGCGTCTTTCAGGGCATTAAGCTCATCATTCACCTCAATGCGAATGGCTTGAAAAATTCTCGTAGCCGGATGCATCATCTTGCCCTTTTTAAAATGCTTAACAGGCATAACACTCTGAATAAAATCAGCTAACTCAAGTGTTTTCTCAAAAGGCTTAATTTTGCGCTGCGTAACAATCGATCTGGCTATTTTTCTGGACATTCTTTCCTCGCCGTAATTAAAGAAAATATCAGCCAAATGCTCCTCGGGATAAGTATTGATGACGATTGCAGCCGTAAGCTTGCCTGACTGATCAAATCTCATATCCAGGGGGCCTTCCTTCATAAAAGAAAAACCTCGCTCAGGATCATCGACATGAGGAGAAGATAAGCCAAGATCGAACAAGATGGCATCGATTGGGCTCAATAAGACACTCCGCTCAGTAACCCTACTTTTTAAGTAACGAAAATTATTATTAAAGTAAACAATTTGTGATTTATACTCTGCAAGCCTCTTCTGCGCTTCTATAAGGTTTCTTTCATCTTGCTCAAAAGCAATCAGCGTCCCCTTTTTCCCAATTTTTTTAAGAATATCCAAAGCATGTCCACCGAGTCCAAGAGTCATATCTATCACTTTTTCTCCACCATTTAGAGCTAAGTACTTTTGCACATCATTTCTAAGTACGGGTACATGCTCCATTTGGTCTTAAAATAAGGATAAAACTCTTCTTTCGACTAGGCAGCGTGTTCAAAAGTTGTGTACAGAATGTGTATAACTTTTTTACACTCAACTTACCTCTGAGAATAGGCGTAAACCGGAATACGGTCAAGATTTCGACATGGAAACAGCATAAAAAATGTATACGAAAAATACAGCCAGGCCCAAGAAAGGGGAAGGGGAAGGGAAAAATCGTATAACGATTTTTCTGTTGAATAAAAATAGTTCTATTGTCTACTTTTATTGATCACCAATTCTTAACAAAAAAGGATCTTTACCGTAATAACAATAAAGAGTAAATATAAACCGACCAGTTAATTCCAAAATAAATGATCCCGGAAATAATAGTCTTTTTTACAGCAATGGTCCCGTTTGTAGACGTAAAACTAGCTATCCCCGTAGGGAGAGAGTTAGGCCTATCAACAACTACAACCTTAATATTTGCAATAGCCGGCAATATAGTTCCTGCGGCAATCACTTTGGCAATACTTAAACCCCTATCCGAATACGCGCGCGACCATTCTCCAAGAATTGATAACTTTTTAAAAAAAGTCTTTGCCAAAACAAGAGAACACCATTCCAAATACGCGGATAAATTCCAAAAATACGGATTATTTTTCTTGGCTCTATTCGTAGCATTGCCACTTCCTGGCAGCGGAACCATCGGCGGAAGTGTTGTAGCATTTTTAATAGGCCTGGATTACTGGAAAGGCCTGGCCGGAGTGACACTCGGAGCAGCTGTTGCTGCAATAGCAATCGCAGCAGGTTGGGAATCAATTTTTTCTCTTTGGAATCATATATTTTAACAACGCGGCTATGCCCGTCTGCTTATGCAAACTTTTTATAAATTTTTTTAGTGGCCCCAAAGTCTTTTTTATTGTATTATAACCTCCACAACGCCTAAAAAGTTCACATAAGCAGTAGTTGTGCGCAATTCTCTCTGGAAAACTGGAGGGCTGTTGAAGCT
>CAYHSM010000154.1:0-2082 GCA_964359325.1 uncultured Candidatus Peribacteria bacterium | reverse complement strand
AACAACCGCTTAAAAAGACTTTTATCAATAGGAGCTCCGGAAGTAATCTGCCGCAATGAAAAACGTATGCTTCAGGAAGCTGTAGACACACTCCTGAATAACAGCGCAAGACAAGGAAAAACAGTATTCAGTTCGGGAGATAAACGCAAACTGCGATCCCTATCGGATATGTTAAAAGGTAAACAAGGGCGTTTCCGCCAAAATCTGCTTGGAAAACGCGTGGATTATTCCGGACGTTCCGTAATTATTATTGGACCGAAACTTAAACTTCATCAATGCGGCATTCCAAAAATCATGGCGCTTGAATTATTCAAACCGTTTATTATAGGACACTTGATTCGTGACGGATTGGCGCACAACATCAAAAATGCAGAAAAATTGATGCAAATGGGGAAAAGAGAAGTTTGGGATATTCTGGAAAATGTTACCAAAGATCATTATGTATTATTAAATCGCGCTCCAACTCTGCACCGCCTTGGTATTCAGGCATTTCAACCGGTACTTATCGAGGGTAAAGCTATCCAAGTCCATCCATTGGTTTGTGCGGCTTTCAACGCTGACTTTGACGGCGACCAAATGGCTATCCATATTCCACTTTCTAAAGCTGCCCAAGAAGAAGCCGGGGATTTAATGCTTTCAGCTAGAAATTTACTTAAACCATCTGCCGGAGAACCTATCATCACTCCGACACAAGATATGGTACTTGGATGTTACTATCTCACAAGATTAACGCGTGGAACCAAAGGTGAAGGAATGGCTTTCTCTGGCATACAGGAAGCAATAATCGCATACCAACTGGGATATCTTCACCTGCAAGCCCCAATCAAATGCCGCCAGGCACCTAAGGCGCCAGATTCCCTTCATGGTGAAATTATAGAAACAACTCTCGGTCGTTTAATATTTAACAGTTCCCTACCGAAACGCCTCCCATTCTATAACGAAAGTATCGGCAAGAAAAAATTAGGAGAAATTGTAACGGAATGTTTTGAAAAATTAGGAACTAATACAACAGCAATCTTGGCTGATAAACTAAAAGATATAGGATTTAAATTTGCAACAAAGTCAGGTATCTCTTTCAGTCAAGCTGATATGATAGTTCCAAAGGAAAAAGAAAAAATAATCGAAGATGCATCCGAAGTTGTTAAACAAATAAACAACCAATACTGGAAAGGATTAGTTACAGACAATGAAAGATACCATCACACAATCAAAATTTGGTCACAAGCCAAAGCTGACGTAACAAGTATAATGGTCAACAGTATTGAGAAAGACAACAACATTTTTTACATGATCGATTCCGGCGCGCGCGGCAACTGGGGACAAATCACTCAGCTCTGCGGTATGAAAGGATTGGTTGCCAATCCTGCCGGCAAAACAATTGAATTGCCAATCAAATCCAATCTAAAAGAAGGATTTAAAATTTTGGAATACTTCATTGCTACTCATGGTGGACGTAAAGGTAAATCCGATACTGCTCTCAAAACTGCCGAAGCCGGTTACTTGACTCGCCGTCTTGTAGACTCAAATCAGGATGTGGTTATCCGCGAAATTGATTGCGGATCAACTCATATTCACGTTATTACAAAGCAAGAATCTGACGTTATCGGAGAAAAATTCGAAACAAGAATCTATGGAAGAACATTTGCGGAAGATTTGAAAGATAAAAAAGGGAAAGTTATTGCCAAGAAAAATACAATAATAGAAAAAGACACAATAAAACTGATTCACGAACATAAAATTGAAGAAGTACACGTCCGATCTGTGATGACTTGCCAATCCTTAAACGGCATTTGTGTAAAATGTTACGGTAAAGATCTGGGAACCAATAAAGAAGTGGAAATTGGTACGGCCGTTGGAATCATAGCTGCTCAAAGTATTGGTGAGCCCTGTACCCAGTTGACCATGCGTACCTTCCACATGGGAGGCGTTGCGGAAGGCGGAGATATCACTCAAGGTCTTACGCGTGTTGAAGAATTATTTGAAGCCAGAACTCCAAAAAGTCCGGCAGTCATTTCCGAAATTGACGGCAAAGCGCATATCCGCCAAAACGGAAAAATCACTGAGATTACAATTACATCTTTG
>CAYHSM010000153.1:0-2111 GCA_964359325.1 uncultured Candidatus Peribacteria bacterium | reverse complement strand
TTAATTCTTTGTTACTCCACAATCTAAAAATATAACGTAAAACTTTTTTTATCATAAAGAGTTTTTATTGTAGCATTGGCAATCCGCGTATGCCAACCATAACTTTTTGTGGTGAGTTATAATCAAACGAAACAAATCTATGAACCTCAAAAATAAGACCGCCATCATTACCGGAGCCAGCGATGGAATCGGAAAACAGGTCGCCATAAAGTTAGCGGAAAAAGGCATCAACTTAGCATTAATTGGAAGGGATACGCTTCGACTTAATTTAGTCAAAAACACAATTAAAAAATTTAATTCGTCGTTAAAAATTGAAGTCTACTCTTGTGATATCAAAAATAACAGCCAGTTATCAAAAACCACAAAACGAATTATCTCCGATTTTAAGAATATTCATATCCTTATTAATGCAGCTGGTATTTGGCAAAAAATGATGCCGGTAGAAGAATTACCGGAAAATATTGTTGACGACGTCATTTCGACCAACCTCACCTCATTAATTCATGTAACCAGGCTTGCCATCCCTATCCTTAAAAAACAACAGGAGGCCGCCATAATAAATGTTTCTTCAAAATCGGGGGTGACGGCGCAAGCTGGCCAATCCGTCTATTCGGCCAGCAAATGGGGCGTTCGCGGCTTTACGGAAGTCTTGAAAACCGACCTAAAAAATACCCACGTCAGGGTTGCCGGTGTTTACCAAAGCGGAACCAATACCAAAATGTTTGAAAAAACCGGCGAAAAAGTCTCATCCGAAAAATTCACTGATCCAGCGGATTTAGCGAAAGTAATCGTTTACATACTCTCCCGCCCGGAAAAAATCTGGTTGCACGAAGTAAGAGTTGAGTACTAATAAATATGACCTGGAAAATTAAAAGCTCAAAAGAGGTGTATAAAAACAGGTTTATGACAGTCACTGACGATGAGGTGGAAACTGATTTTGGAGAAAAATTAACTCTTGGGATTGTTCATAAAAAACCGTTTGCTTTGATAATTCCTTGGGATGGCGAGCGCTTTACTTTAGTTGGACAATATCGCCATGCAATTCAAAAATTTTCTTGGGAATTTCCACAAGGTCATTTTGAACATGATTCAATTGAGGAAACGGCAAAAACAGAACTAAAAGAAGAAACTGGTCTTTCGGCTGATTATATTCAAATGATCGGCCATTACTATCTTGGTCCAGGGCATCATTCACAAGAATGTAAGGTTTTCTTAGCTGAGAAATTAACTGAAGGTAAATCTAACCTGCAAGAAGGTGAAAAGGGAATGAAAATAATAAAAGTAACCTTTGACAAACTTAAGCAAATGATACAAACTGGAAAAATGGAGGATGGCCCAAGTCTGGCAGCGTTATCAATTTTTAACAATTCATTGAACAGTAAATAAGGTTTAATGATTCGAATCATTTAATCTTTTCTTCTCAAAACATTTAGAATTGTACGCTACGCTTTTATTTTCGTTGCTAATCTGGTCATAATCTGATACAAATAAATTCATGATCGAGGCTACTAAAATCGCTCTCTTCAGAGGTAAAAAAATTAGGAAAACCATCTACTATAACGAATGGTGGTTTGTTATTGAAGATGTGGTCTTGGCATTAATAGATTCAACTGACTCTAAACAGTACATCCAACGTATGAAACTTCGCGATCCTGAACTCTCCAAAGGATGGGTACAATTTGTACATACCCTTTCAATTGTAACCCCCGGCGGAAAACAGCAAATGAATTGTGCCGACACAGAAGGAATTTTTAGAATCATCCAGTCTATTCCTTCCCCCAAAGCCGAGCCGTTTAAACGCTGGCTGGCTAAAGTCGGTTACGAACGGGTCCAAGAAATTGAAGACCCGGAACTCGCGACCAAAAGAACCAGAGCGTTATATAAGGCCAAAGGATACTCGGATGACTGGATCGAAAAACGGATGCGGGGAATTGAAATCCGGGAAACTTTAACAGATGAATGGAAAAAACGGGATGTTGGTGCTGATAGGGAATACGCCATTCTTACCGCCGAAATTTCTAAGGCCACTTTCGGCATGACTCCATCCCAATATAAAAAATTTAGGTAATTAGTACGAAACGTAACCAAAATAGAGTCTCGTAATCGGCTCT
>CAYHSM010000152.1:0-2117 GCA_964359325.1 uncultured Candidatus Peribacteria bacterium | reverse complement strand
CTATGCGCGATTTCATGGTGGTCATCGCACATCGGAGCAAGGAATCTCGGATCATGAGTTTGGCTTAAACTAAGTCTTTGAGTATGGTGGATTACCTTTGCTAGTTTGTTGCATGTGGGGATTGAACATTTTTCGCCGTGCTCTTCCTTGAGAATTTTCTTGATTTTAACCGAGATATAACCTGACTTGGCCGGTTGGATATTTTTAGCAATTTCCTCTTTCTTTTCCTCAATTTTTTCCTTTCTCTGTTTCAACATCTCTCGCAAAAGTTCATTTATATCAATTCCTTTTGAATGTAATTCGTTAAGTTTTTCTTTAATATCATCTGAAAGGTCAAAGTTCAAGGTCTGCACGTGCAGACTTTTACCTCCAAAAAGTGGCTTCTGCGAGCCATCCCCGTTTTGCGAATATTTTTCATCACGCACCAAAGTTTCCAAAGCTCTTATCGGCAAAACTTTTATTTTTTCAGCTAGTTCTTCCTCATTTTCAACTGTGGCAATAGAAACAACCCTCGCTAATTTATTGATGCTCACCTCTCCATTTTCCAGCATTTCTTTAAGCATGGGCTTATCCTCAAATCTTTCTCTCAAATTTAATGTCAAACGCACTTGTTTCTCAGAAAGTCCGCAAAGTTTAAAAGCAAATACGAAAATTGAAGAAAAACCCTTCCTTTCATACAAACGTCTGCGGTTTACTTCCGGCAAAAGTCCGATGAATTTCTGCCTCCAAAGCCGCGCACGCGCTCCGTATTCTTTACATAATTCATATAATTTTTCATCAGGTATTCGCTTCGCGAATGTTTTTTTATTAGCAGACCCTTCGGGTCCGCCTACAGTTAGTTTCATGTTTTTTTTGTGTTAATGATAGGTGAGTACATGCTCACCTACATACTACTTTCTTTGCTTTAAAAATCAAATTTTTTAACTTGAAAAATCGTGTCAATAATGGTGGAATCATCATGCATTTTGGGCTTAGGGAAGCCGAAATCGCAAATGCCGCCAGTGGGAGCGAACATGCATTATGTTAAAATATACTTTGCCGTTTTTGAGCGACTAGTGTAATTTTTCAATATGAAAATCCGTACATTAAAAAATATCCCAAAAATAAAAGGCAAAAAAGTTTTACTTAGAGTTGATTTTAACGTGCCGCTCAAAAAAAACGGGGAGGTTCAAGACGACACTCGCATGGTCGAATCATTGCCGACAATTAAATATTTACAAAAAAAAGGCGCAAAAATCATTATCGTAAGCCATCTTGGACGCCCGGATGGAAAAGTTAAAAACGAACTCAGGCTCACGAAAATCGCAAAACACCTTCAAAAACTCCTAAAAAAACCTGTAAAAAAAGTGGACGAAGTAATCGGACCGAAAGTTGAAAAAGCTATCGCGGGACTTAAAGACGGCCAAATTTTAATGTTGGAAAATGTACGTTTTCATAAAGAGGAAGAGAAGTGTGAAAAAAAATTCACAAAAGCGCTTGCATCGTTAGCTGATATTTTTGTGAATGATGCGTTCGGCACAGCTCACAGACGACATGCGTCAACAGCTGGGGTGGCGGATTATCTCAAGGCATATGCAGGACTTTTGATGGAAAAAGAAATAAAACATCTCTCCCCTATTATCGAATCAAAACCAAAAAAACCTCTAACAATAATTTTTGGCGGAGCAAAAATAGATACTAAAATCGGAATCATTAAAAATTTCATTAAAAAGGCTGATTATTTTTTGATGGGTGGCGCTTTGGCAAATACATTCTTATATGCCGCCGGATACAACGTAGCCAAATCTTTATATGAGGAGGACAAACAAAATATAGCTCGAGAAATAATGCTGGAATGTGAAAAAGATAAAGAAAAATTTGTATTGCCGCATGATGTTGTTGTGGCCTGCGATATCTCGGATAAAGCAAAAGTAGCGCATGTACCGGTACAGGACGTCATGGGCGACATGAAAATTTTGGATATCGGCAAATGGACTGCGGAAAAATACTGCAACATCATAGCCAAATCAAAAACAATAATATGGAATGGCCCGCTTGGATTGTGTGAATTTAAACCGTTTCAACAGGGTACAGAAACCGTCGCTAAATTCCTGGCCAAAAGCAAATGTATTTCGATT
>CAYHSM010000151.1:0-2207 GCA_964359325.1 uncultured Candidatus Peribacteria bacterium | reverse complement strand
AAACAAATTTATTAAAACTAAAAGCTTGTTTTGGAGTAAGTCAAAAATGGCTCACTAAAGATAAGGTCAAATTTGAAAACAGCCTGGCGCAGGAGGCATTCCAAAACAGTAGACCGATTATCATCGACGACATTGACATTAATCCAAAGCATCAAGGACAAAGCCTTTTAAAATCTCACAAATTCAAAACTGTGGTTTTAATCCCTCTTTTCGTAGACCATCAAATGGTGGGATCAATCAGCCTATATGCCACAACTCCTTCAAAATTCCGCCTCATTGAAACGGATTTTTTGGAAAATATTGGCAAGCAATGTTCCATGGCTTTATTTGTAAAAAAAGCGACTTTTAAGTAATATTCTCGCACTATGCTGAAAAGATTTTTACCACACAAAGACACTGGTCTTTTGAAAAAACTGGGATTTTGGATTGCGACGGTAATGATAGGTCTGATAGTTTTTGGAATTATCACTTTCGCAGGAGCTATCGCCATCCTCTCTATCGGACTGCCTGATGTTACCAAGCTCGAAAATCTTAGCGCAGCGCAATCCACTGAAATTTTTGATCGCGACGGCACTCTGTTGTACACAATCCATGGAGAAGAAAATCGCGAATACGTGCCATTGGACAAAATTTCTCCATATCTAATGGACGCAACCGTCGCAATCGAAGATGATTCTTTTTGGGAACACGGCGGATTTGATATTTGGGCCCTGGGGAGAGTCGCACTCTATGAACTTTTTGGAATAGGCTCGCGCAGCGGAGGCTCCACCATCACTCAACAATACATTAAAAACACTTTCCTTTCCTCCGAAAGAAGCTATACGAGAAAAGCCAAGGAATTAATCTTGGCAATCAGGCTGGAACGCGCGTACGACAAAAAGAAAATAATGGAGCTTTACTTAAACCGTATCCCCTACGGCAACAACGCATACGGCGCACAAAAAGCCTCTGAAATTTATTTCAACAAAAGCGCAAAAGATCTGACTCTCGGCGAAAGCGCGCTCTTGGCCGCGCTGCCTCAGGCCCCGACTCGCTACAATCCTTATGGCAACAATAAATATTCTCATCTTCTTAAAGAATTTACTGAAGATGAACTTTATTATCGCGATATCACCTCGGAAAACGATTTACAAATCGAGGAATACGCCCGCGGACTTATCGGCAAACACATAGATCTTGGCAACGGCAAAAACGTTTATATCCCGGGCCGCAGCGATGTCGTATTAAAACGAATGTATGAACTTGGAAAAATTACAATGGACCAACGACAAACAGCTCTCAACGAAATTCAAAAAATCGAATTCAATAATTACAAAGAATATATAAAACACGCTCATTTTGTCCTTTATATCAAGGAACTTTTGGAACAAAAATACGGAAAAGATGTTGTGGAACAAGGCGGGCTTAAAGTCTACACGACGCTGGATGGTAAACTGCAGGACTATGCGGAAAAAATAACCACGGAAAAAGCCAAGCCTAACAAAGAAAAATATGGGAACAACAACTCCGCGGTATTAACAATCAATGCAAAAACCGGTGAAATTCTTGCCATGGTTGGATCAAGCGATTACTACGATGAAGAAATTGACGGGAATGTAAATGTAGTGACGCGTCCGCGCCAGCCCGGCTCCGCATTCAAGCCGATTGTATATTCGCAACTTTTTTATAACGGATTCGGCCCTGGTAGTGCCATTGAAGACGTCCCTACCAAAGTCGGAAACGACAAGCCTTCAAATTTTGACGGCAAATTTTTAGGACAAATTCCAATACGAAAAGCTCTCGGGCAATCTCGCAACATCCCTGCCGTTAAAGCTTATTTCGTCGCGGGCGAACAGGACACAATCATCGACCTGGCAACAAAAATGGGCATAACCACTTTAGACAAAAAACACAGTTACGGCTACCCTCTGGCAATCGGAGCGGGAGAAATCCCGTTAATCGACATGGTCACAGCCTACGGAGTATTTGCAAACAATGGCAAGAAACCCGAGCTCACTTCCATCCTAAAAGTTGAAAATTCAAACGGGGATATTTTGGAAGAAAAAAAGCCGAAAGAATTTGACGAAGTCTTGGATCCGCAGATCGCCTATTTAATAAACAGCATACTTTCCGATCAATCCGTCTCTATAGGATCACAAATGTTTGTGGACGGAAAAATAAATGCGGCCAAAACCGGAACAAGTACAAAAGAAAATAAAAAAGAGGCT
>CAYHSM010000150.1:0-2213 GCA_964359325.1 uncultured Candidatus Peribacteria bacterium | reverse complement strand
TCCATATAACTCATATAAATTAATAAACAGGCCAATGTTATAACAAAATGTTTAATAAAAGAAACAGAATCCCAAGGTACTACGAAAACCAGAGACAACTGACCAAAAGTCACTCGTTTACTCCGCAATCAAGGCGGCAAAACGGGTATTTTGGCAAAATCAAAAAAATCTTTTTCCTTATGATTTTACTGGGCGGCACAATATTTTTTCTCTACAGCATGCTATTTTCCGACTTTTTCACAATCAAAGAAATCGTAATAAGTGATAAAAATTTTGAAAACGAGACATTGTCCGGTCAAATCAAGGAAACCATTAAAACAAGCATTGATAAAAATATATTTTTTACAGACACGTCGGAACTCGAGAATAAAATCTTAAATTCTTTTCCGGAACTGGAAGAAATCGCTATCAGCAAAGATTTTCCAAGCACTCTTGTTATTGAATTTTTGCAGTATCCGTTAATGGCAAACATCGTCAACGAGAGCAATATTATCAAAAAAAGTTACATTATAAATTCAATCGGCTACGCCATAAAAGAAAATCTGGAAGATCCAAACCTTCCTTATATCAAAATCAAAACCGATGAGCCGGTTAATCCAAAAGAAGCTGTAATTGAAAAAACAAAACTCTCTTACCTCATTGAAGCTAAAACTTATTTTGAAGACAAATTCGGGATGCGCATAATAAGTATGGAATATAAGCCTGTGGCACGAGAAATTCATCTGTTAACAGAGCGCAATTTCAATGTTTGGTTAGACATCCAAAAACCATACGAAGAACAATTCAAAAAACTCAAAAAAGCAATAGTTAAACTCGATATATTCAAGGAAAATTTGGAATATATTGACTTAAGAATCGCGGGAGAAAGTGGAGACAAAATAATATACAAAAGAGCAAAGCAGTAAAAACGTCAAGAGCGGCTTTTTGATGATATGCGTAAATTTTGGTATACTTTAAACGTACAAAAAAATAAATTAAAAGAAAAACAAATGTCACAAGCTTCCAAACTTGCACTTATCAAAGAGATGCTCGACTCAGCCGAATCTAATTTACGTTCGGCAAAACAAGTAATAAACGAACTTGTCGGTACTTCGGGCAAAAGTATTTATACTAAATTGGCTCAAGAATTGTCACCGCTACGCGCGGATGACGACGGAGAAGAGACAAAAATCGTCGAAGGCGTATTCAACGGAGAATTTATGACCGCAAAAGACAACAAAGAATATCCGGTCCCTGCA
Source organism: uncultured Candidatus Peribacteria bacterium (assembly GCA_964359325.1). Lineage (GTDB taxonomy): Bacteria > Patescibacteriota > Gracilibacteria > UBA1369 > LOWO2-01-FULL-3 > JACRIB01. The sequence goes on along the minus strand of CAYHSM010000150.1, from coordinate 975 downwards.
AATTACGCCAGTAAATCAAAATTAGTGCCCGGCGACGTTCTCAAATTAACAATTAAAGAAGACGGAACATTCTTATATAAACAAATCGGGCCGACGGAAAGAAAACGCGTAATCGGCACCCTTACATACGAAGACTCTCAATATAAAGTAATAGCAAACGGCAAAGCATATAAAGTGTTATTGGCGTCTGTAACCTACTTTAAAGCTGAAGTTGGAGACAAAATCACATTGGTTGTGCCTGCTATAGAAGATAGCGAATGGGGCGCAATCGAAAACGTTCTTCCAAAAGATACGGAAGAGCTGGATATTGATGAATAAAAATGTTCCGCCATGGCGGGACATTTTACGTATTTATAATATATGAACGAAAATCTACCAGAAAATCAGCCACCACAAACTCCACCACTTGTAGAAAAACCGATTGAGTCACAGGAAGTGCAGGACTCCAATTTGGCAACCCCGGAGACTATAAATTTTAAAAAATATATCATAGCAATAATTGTTGGAGTGGCGTTTTTAGGCAGTATTTTTATAGGATATGTATTTTTCTTTAAAAACGCAAATCATGAGACTTCAACCGTTCAGGATTCTGAATTGGATAACAAATTGTCCGGCGATACAGATAACGCTGACGCGTCAACAGAAGCTAATAACGAACCAAAATCCGAACTCGAAAAAGCGGTAAACGAAATAAAAGATGAATATGGGAACGATTCCGCTCCTCCAAGTATGACAATTACCATACCGGATGGTGGCCAAACGGAAAATTCCACAACTCCAGAAGTCACCGAAAGTCCTACTGATACAGAAACTCCTTCAGAAGATTCAACCCCTCCAGAAGCAACTAAAATTCCCAGGTAGAAATTAAATCATTGATATAACTAAGCCAAATTTTAAATTTTACTGTATTAGCGTTTACAATATTTAAGGACGAGTTCGTCAGTGAGATTCAGTTCAGGTTTCAAATTCAGTTTC
>CAYHSM010000149.1:0-2217 GCA_964359325.1 uncultured Candidatus Peribacteria bacterium | reverse complement strand
GAATATTACATAGATAACGATAAAAAATTCTTCACAAAAACTTCTCCATTTACAGGCCATCTCCGCATTACCAAATTTATGGAAAAAGGCTCAATCCACCTGTTAGTCGCCAAAGTGATAGATAAGCTGGGTTACAGCACCCAGGCGGCAATTGAAATAAAAGTGGGAACGGAAACGAAGGACTAATAAGTTTTACCTCCGGGTGGATTGTTTCTCCCGCCTTTTTCTGTTATAATATACGGAAACAAAAACCATGCTTTATCCAAAAGAAAAACTCGACCAGCTCGTCCATCGTTGGACAACCCCAAAAGGCAGAATTTTGCTAAAAACCATTCGTGAATCCAAATGTTATCTCAGTAAAATAATGTTCCATGAAAAGGTCCATAATTTCCCATGTATAAACGACCCGGAGATTGCGGGCGAAATAGACCTGCGCGGAGTACCTTTGGCCGGCTTTGATTTCCGCGTTATCATACAAGATGGAGACGACGGTTTTTTTGAAGAACTCGCGGTTATTTCAAATATCCATTTTGAAGGCGCAAATTTAAAACATTGTAAATTCCAGGACGGAAAAATCCTTGGGTGTTATTTTGAAAATGCGAATCTTTCACATAGCGACTTTAGAAATTCTACAGTCAATAATTGCAATTTTAACAACAGTGACCTTACGGGAATTGGTCTGCATGGAGCCAAAATTATAGACTGCAATTTCGCCAACTGCACTCTGAAAGACGTCACTCTGAGCGGCGCCATTGTCGACGAAAAAACAACTTTCGGCAAACCCTTGAAATCGGAACATGAAGGAAACCTCCATTTTGCGTCAATAGAATATAAACAAATAAAACAGCTATACAAAAATTCCAGCCTTCATCACATAGCGGATGAATATCACTACCGCGAAATGGTGTCCAAGCGTAAAACCACAAACAAAAGTAATCCAAAACGCTGGCTTAATTATATTTTCGGAGACTTACTATGCAGGTACGGCACCTCATACACCAGGGTTTTCCTTTGGTCGCTACTTATTATTGTTTTTTGCGCATTTTTATTGAATTTCAACAAAAGTCTTTTATTCTACAACCAAACTATAGAAGCATCTTTCCTTGACTCTCTATATTTTAGCATGGTTACCTTTACAACGCTGGGCTATGGAGATTTCCACGCAGTCGGCCCAATGCGTTTTTTGGCAGGCGCAGAATCTTTTAGCGGCGCAGTTTTAATGTCCCTCTTTACAGTTATTGTTGCTAGACGCATCATCAGGGACTAAAATCGTCCACGATGAATCAAAAGACAAAATCTTTATTAAAAGCCCTGGAACAAACAAGCGGACTTTATTGGAATATTCCTCGCGAAACAGGCCAATTTTTAAATCTTTTAATTAAAGAATGTAAATATAAAACTGTTCTTGAAATCGGAACTTCAAACGGCTACTCGGGAATTTGGCTGGCCGAAGCGCTAAAGTCTACCAAGGGCCGCCTATACACAATCGAGTCGCACAAAAAAGCGCGTTATTATTTGGCTCAAAAAAATTTCAAAGAATCCGAACTGTCAAAGTGCATCACTCAAATTCTCGGCCACGCACCACAAATCATCCCGCCAACACCTCGCTATTTCGACATGGCTTTTTTTGACGCAACAAAAGAAGAATATTTAAGTTATTTTAACGCAATAAAAAATCGTATAAAAAAAGGGGGCGTAATTGCTGCAGACAATGTTTGTTCCCACCGGAATCAATTGCAAGATTTTCTAAAAAAAATTAAGTCTGATAAAAATTGGCTTTCTTTTGAATTGCCCCTGGGCGGCGGCCTGTTATTAAGCTTTAAAATTCATTAAGAATTCCCTTACCCCTGCCATTGCCTTCCCCCTGTGGCTGATTGTATTTTTTTCCTCGGCGCTTAAAGCAGCATAAACTTTATCAACTCCCTCGGGCCTGAAACAGGAACTCAAAGGAATCCCTGGCTTTATCGGCGCCTCCAAATTTTCAGTAATTTTCCCAAAAGTTTCCCCCCAAGCCGGCCTTTGGCGGGCCGCCCCCTCCCCAACTCCCACGGGCTCCCAAACCACGCACGCATAACACACAAACTTAGCTCCGCGCTTATCAGCGGGAACCCCGCTCATCCTCTTCATAAAATAATCAATCCACTCTTGGTCACTCGCTTTTTCCCCTGCCCCCCAACGTCTCGTCTTAACCCCCAATTCCCCATCCAAGGCGTCAAC
>CAYHSM010000148.1:0-2285 GCA_964359325.1 uncultured Candidatus Peribacteria bacterium | reverse complement strand
ACGTTGCGTGAAATGCCGCTTCTAATAAACCAAAAATAGACCTTGACAAAAATAAATATTTGTGTAGAATAGACCTCTGTAATTAAAATATTATGAACAAACCAAATTCTTTTGCCGCTCTTGCGACCACAGCAATTATTGCAGGATGCGCTACTACGCCACATTACCCTGAAGGGCATGATCCCGAAGAATTACTGGAAGAATGCAGGGATGCAACAACAACCATAAGTAAAGAAATTCGCAAATTAGCAAAAGAAATTGCAGAACTCGCGCTTGTTCTATCGCCAGAGCTTGGAGAAACCATTGCTAAAAAAGGCGCAAGTTTATCGGAATTAGACGTACTAGAATGCACGACAGGCGATTACCTAGAGGGAATCCCAATAGCAAACGAAGAATCACCAGTATCTTCACAGGCAAGTTGTGTAAATGCAAGTAGGTTGCACGGTAAATACAGGGGCTTAGCCAGCAATTATGGAATATGGGAATGGGGACATGCCAATCCTAATGATGATTATCCAATAAGTGGCCACTTTACGAATTGCGTAGATAACCTAGAAAAAAGAAATCTAGAACTCGAAGCACTTAGAACAGTCCGTGAAAGATTCGCAAAAGCGGCAAAAGAAAATCCCCCATTTCAAGACATGAAAGCAAGACTCAGAAGAGTTCAACAAAAATAAAAGCAGCACATCACACCGAGTATCTGATTCCGCTTCGCTTCACCCAAATTGCTATCGCAACTTCAGATACTCGGATACGTTATGTGGCATATTACTCGGATAGCGGCTAAAATGGGAGTGTTTTATTTTTTCTGACTTTTAAAATAATGACAAATGTTTTAGTTGTCCACGGTAAAGAAAATAACTCTGAGGGAAATTGGTTTCCGTGGCTAAAAGAAGAGATGGAACAACTGGGTCATAAAGTTTTTGTACCCGATTTTCCTACGCCAGCAAATCAAACGCTTTCAGAATGGCTAAAAGTTTTTGAACAATACAAAGATTACGTTACACCAGACACTATAGTCGTAGGACATAGTCTTGGTGTTCCTTTTCTTCTCAACATTATAGAACAAACTCGAGTTAGAGTGGCCTTTTTAGTTGCAGGCTATGTCGATAATCCTTCCGATGAATCAGTACAAACCTTTTGTAAGCCTTTTAATTGGAAACAAATTAAAGCTAACTGTGGTGCTTTTCAGGTTTTTCATTCAGATGACGATCCGTATTTCAATTTTGAAAAAGGCAAAGAATTAGCACGGAATTTAGGAACTGATGTAACCTTCGTAAAAGGTGCTGGACATTTTAATTTGGCTTCAGGATATAAAAAGTTTGATTTGCTGGCAGAAAAAATAAAACACTTTTTATAATCGCCGCTATCCTGCGTCATACTCCATAGCCTGTGCGGTGTTTGCTGGCAGTGAATCGTTTCACGATATATTATACTGCAAGCAAACATCGCACAGGCTGAAACGTTAGCGTAAATACATTTTTCTCTTTTGCCCTGCGGTCAACTTTTTAAAGAGGAAACAAATTTGATTTTTCTTTTTTGATAGAGGGGGAATAATAAAAACCCGAGGGCATTGTATTGCCCTCGAGCCATATTACATAAATTAATGGAGAATTATACAACACCTTGAACACTTTCGCCTACATCACCACGCACTTCCTCAACTGCTGCTGGCATACTTTGTGCAGGTACTTGATAAGATAAAAGTGAAACATTTAAAGACGCCATTCCAGTATTCATAGCTCCCCCTGCCTCCACATTGGCTACCCCTGGCACAGCATTTAATCTTTCTTTTAATGCAAGTTTAAGGTTATGAGCATCAACCGCGCTTTCCTCAGCTCCCATTCTGTTTGTCGGTACATTAATAACAATAACTGCAAAACTTTCTTCACCTTCTTCATTCAGATTTACCCTTGCAGTACAATCATCTAATTGTTCTGTAGGGAAGCCCTCAACAGTGGCCAAATTAGTACGCAAAAAATCAAGCCCACGCCTTTCTAATTCAGGCTCAATCTTCCGTGCTTCGCACAAAGCATCCAAGAGTTCGGCAGTTGACCGATTTTCCAATGATTCCTGTGATTTTTCCATATTAAAAAAGTTAAAAAGTAAACAGTGTTGAACTATAACTAAACACGATTATCTTGTCAAGTAAAAATGGGCAGTCCCGGTTATATTCGTTATATTTGGTTCTAAAATAAAATCGACCACTTGAGATAGAATGGATATGACAAAATATCATCTAACCCAAGTGGTCTATGAAACAGATTAATTTCACGGAAAGAAAA
>CAYHSM010000147.1:0-2387 GCA_964359325.1 uncultured Candidatus Peribacteria bacterium | reverse complement strand
CGAATCTGTTGCCAAATTGGCTTGCACACAAGGTATGGGTGAATACAAATTGGCAGACAGCTCACTGCAATTTTGTTATGACAAAGCCTGGGGCGAGCCTGTCGTAAATGGAGTCTCCGCCAAGATCGGATCAGCTCAAAGGATCGGGTTTGGAACTATTGATAACGCAAAAGCTCCTCAAGTATGGATTGAATCCAAAGATATTCAGCCGTCCGAAGGCGAGAAAAAAATTAAATTTGAATTTATGAATGCCATGGAGAGCAATGAGGATCGTCTCAAGACTCAATTAAAGAATTCCGTTGGGTATAATGAAAAAGATGTTAGCCCGAGAAAGGCTGATGTTGGCGGCGTGAGGGCGATACGCGCGGATGTTTCCGGGGATGTCAATCAGGTAAATTATTTTGTTCCTGATGCTTTTTATGGATATAACATGATGGTTTCCGGTAGCAAGGACATGGCGGAAATGATTGATGAATTTACGTTTGATATGGTGTTATAGCCGAGAATACCAAATGAATCTCCCCGCGCTTACGCATGGGGAACTCCCCCTAAATTAGAAGATTTGCGGAATTCACGCTTTTGCCCTTGACTAATTTCCAAAATCTGCTACTATTCTCTTCTTGTATTCTTAAACAAATTTAAAAATGGAAGCAGTAACAATATTAGCGGCCGAAACAGCTCAACCACAAGATCCAAAAACACAATTACCACGCCACCTTCAAAGAGCAGTCGATGAAGGGATGCCAATGGAACAAGCCCTGGCTTGTATAACACCCCCATGTGGTTTTACCACACACCCACGTGTTGTTACAACAAGACCAGCAACCACACTAAAAGAACTACCGATACACCTTAGAACATTGGTGGAAGCAGGTATAATGGAAATAGGACAAGCTTTGTCATTCGCAGTCGTAAGAGAATAAAGACGCACGGCGGAACTTAAACAAATACCTCGTGCCAAAAGATTGATTGTTATACCAAAAAGAGGCTCCGAGATACTCGGGCCTCTTTTTTTTCAGGGCCGGGAAAGTATGTGGAAGTTTGTTAATTTAAATTTAAGCATTATCAATTTTTGCTCATATCTTCTATTACTAAAGTTGGGATTTTATCATCATTCCCCATTGATAAGCGACTTATTGATATTTTTGCAGGATTTTCTTTAGTATATTTTTTAAACTTTGAAAGTATTTCTTCAGGCATATTCAAAAAACATTTATTGAAATCGCAATATTCCAAATTAAATTGTGAATATCTTTGCAAGTAAGGAGGAAGATTTTTTTTACTTTCGATCAATATGTTAAAATATATTTGTTTATTATTCTCTTCTGACAACCATCCTTGTATATCTGCCTGACCAAAATAAACTATATCATTTCCAGGCTGGTCTATATACGGTGGATATCCAAAAGCTAATTTCCATTGCGCTTGATCATTTTCATATTGCAATTCCTTTTTACAGTTTTCTCTTGTGAAATAGGTCTCCTCTTGATTTGATGGTATCAATTCACATTCGGAATTTTTCTTATTCTGCAATGCAAATAACCAATAACATTCTTTTTGTTCCTGTGTATTTACTGTTACGGCTTGGCATACGCTGCTGTCCGATTGTGGCGTACCTTCATAGAGAATTTCTTTTTTTATATAAGTTAAAAGACATTGATCCTTTTCCTTTTCGTAATTTTTTCCGCAATTATCAATATTGGCCTGCTGATTAGTTACAGGCGTTTTCTCTTCCATGATAAACTTGAGGCTGTTTAATATATTTTCAGAATTCCGATTCTTGGATGGATAACGTATTTCATAAATTGTTTTATTATATTTTGTAAAAATATGGATATTTTCTTCCTTTATAAAATCTCCATCAAAATTTTGATAATTTTCTTCTAATAGAAATTGATATGCAACCCTGCCCTCTAAAGTTTCTGTTTTTAGTTCACCTACTGTTTTTTTGATGTTTTCGTTCATATCTGTTTTCTCCATTTGCCAATTCTGTTTCACATATTTTTCTAAATCAGTATCAAGATTTTCATCTGTAACTTTTATATTAAAAATATCTCCACTTTCCGGTAGATATATTGAAACATCTGTTGATTGGGAAGGATAATTTAATGTGTCGTTATCTCTGAAATAAGCTTTTGACGGGTACTGAAATGCATATAAATATTTTTCATTTGTAAAAATGTTAGAAAAATTATTTTCCTGAGAAATAGGATTATTATTACAGGCTGAAAAAAATAGAGCTACAGTAATGAATATTAGTTTTTTCATATTTATCGTTTAAAAAATATTTGCCTAAAACATAATGCCGTTTAATGCATATGGCAAGAAAATACTGTTGAACAGACCTTTACAACACCTTTTAAGTCAATCTGTTGGCTTATGTCCAT
>CAYHSM010000146.1:0-2404 GCA_964359325.1 uncultured Candidatus Peribacteria bacterium | reverse complement strand
CTTTTGGTGTTCCTCTGTGTATCTACGGATTTTACCCCTACACACAGAATTCCACGCACCTCTGAAATTCTCTAGTTTGCCAGTTTTAAACACAAGCTCGGAGTTGAGCTCCGAGATTTAACATTTAACTTAACAAACCACCTGCGGACGCTTTACGCCCAATGATTCCGGGTAACGCTTGCACCCTCCGTATTACCGCGGCTGCTGGCACGGAGTTAGCCGGTGCTTATTCCTGAGGTACCTTCAGAATTATTCCCTCAGAAAAGGGCTTTACAATCTTACGACCTTCATCGCCCACGCGGTATCGCTTCGTCAGGCTTGCGCCCATTGCGAAATATTCTTTACTGCTGCCTCCCGTAGGAGTATGGGCCGTTCTCAGTCCCATTCTGGCTGGCCATCCTCTCAGACCAGCTACCCGTCATCGTCTTGGTGAGCCGTTACCTCACCAACTAGCTGATAGGCCGCAGGCCCCTCCCGAACCGCAAAAGCTTTACCCTTGCGGGACCATCCGGTATTAACCCGTATTTCTACGGAGTATCCCTGAGTTCGGGGCAGGTACCAACGTATTATTCAGCCGTTCGCCGCTCCCACCACTTTATCTGCCAGCCTAAGGCTGGTAAACAAAGTGGTGGGCGCTCGACTTGCATGTATTATACATACCGCCAGCGTTAACCCTGAGCCAGGATCAAACTCTTCGTGAAAAAGAAATCCCGCTAAGCGGGATTAAGTTGGTACCGGTCCTGACGGACTGGAAACCAAAATGTTTGTAAATTGGCTCACAACGCTAAAATTGTTGTGAGAAAAACTCAAAATTTTTCTCTATTGCATCCTGGATGTTAAGGAACATCTACAGAGCGCTTGCGCTCTAGCGAGCCTAAGAGCGAGCTAAGTGAGCGAAGCGAAAACCTTATTATAGAACGCTTTGAATCATTAAATCATCTCCAAAGCAGCAGAAGTGTATTTAAAAGCTATAGTAAAGTCAACAGATTTTTTAGAGAACTTTAACAGATTAGCGAAAATGAGGTTTCACTGAATAATCCCCCATCTGTCAACCGTAACAACCTGAAACAAATTCAAAAATTTGCTATAATTTAAAAAGTCATATTAAAAAATACATTATCTTATTCCATAAATTAAAACAAAATATGTCTCTGAAATTTGATCAACCAAAAGCAGCTTCAATTCTCATTCCAACTGTAATCGAAAAAACCCACGCCGGAGAAAGATCTTTTGATATTTATTCACGTTTATTAAAAGACAGGATAATTTTCTTAGGCACAGCAATAGACAGTCATGTTGCAAATCTTATTATCGCGCAATTGCTCTTTTTGGAGAATGAGAATCCAAAACAAGATATTATTATGTATATAAATAGTCCCGGGGGGCATGTCACGGCAGGCTTGGCAATTTATGACACAATGCAATACATAAAACCTGATGTATCTACGGTATGTGTTGGGATGGCAGCCTCAATGGGAGCTGTTCTCATGGCAGGAGGAGCAAAAGGTAAAAGATTTGTACTGCCAAATTCTGAAATCATGATACATCAACCGCTTGGAGGTACCGAGGGGCAAGCTTCAGATATAAGAATCCACGCGGATCACATCATCAAAACAAAAAATCGCTTAAATCACATACTCGCAAAACACAGCGGCCAACCGATAAAAGTAATAGAAAAAGACACTGACCGCGACTTTTTCATGGATGCGGAAGAAGCAAAAAAATATGGATTGGTTGATGTACTTATAGACAAAAGAGCCTAAACCACCGCTCCATCTCCAAATTGCTGTCTATGTCTCTCCCCCAATTCCACAGCATAGTCAACAATAGTTTTGGCAATATTTACGCCTGTGGATCTTTCCAATTCCTTAAATCCCGGATTGGAATTAACCTCCAAAACAACAGGTCCATCCTTCCCTCTCATCACGTCAACGCCTCCGTAATGCAACCCAAGAGCCTGAACAGACCTAAGAGCGATTGAAGCCTCTTCATCAGTAATTTCCACAGGCTGTCCGATTCCTCCCAATTCAATATTGGATCTAAACTCCCCTTTCTGCGCGGAACGCATCATGGATCCGGCCACAGCTCCATTCACAACAAAAATTCTAATATCTTTACCTTTGGAATATTTAACATACTGTTGAAGTAAATACATAGGTTGATCCCAAAGCAAAATTGATTTAAGCGCGCGCATACTTTCCACAATAGTAACCCCGGCTCCAAAAGAACCAACAGGCTGCTTGATAATCACGGGAAATCCCCCAACTATTTTAACAGCTTGAGGCAAATCAAAAGATCTACGCACAACAATTGTCTTTGGAATGGGAATACCACAATCATCCAACATCTGCATTGTTTTTATCTTATTTTTCGCATTCAAAATAGCATCATAACGATTAAAAAG
>CAYHSM010000145.1:0-2407 GCA_964359325.1 uncultured Candidatus Peribacteria bacterium | reverse complement strand
AACTTTCCAAATTAAAATGACACGAGCGAAGTGAAAATCGTCAGATTTTCATCTCGCTTTTGTCATTTTTTGTTTTTTAACTTCTCGGGTAGTGTGTTTTGTCCTTTGTTTTCGGTTTTTAAACACACCTCACCCTTGTTTGGCTTACATCGTTGTCGCCAAACTCGGTAAAATTCTTATCGCCTTTTTTAAGTTGTAAACCAATGCTTCGGCAAAACATTGAAAAGCGACCTTTGCCTGTCCGCGGTATTTGGCGCGTTTGCTTTGTTTGGAGAATGTGCTTTCAAAGGGCATTCTAACACCCGAACGCCAACGGTCAAGATCAAAATTCTTTTGCTTGTTGTTGTTTTTGCGAAGAGTGGCCGGCACGCCGCCGGCTTCTCTTACCCGCTGATCCGCTTCTTGATAATCATATCCTTTGTCCATAAATACCATACCTTGTTTGGGGCAGATGCGCGGTACGGCTTTGTAATCAGGCACATTGGCCGGTGTCACCGCCACTTGGTTAATAAGGCCATACCGCATATCCACGGCATTGTGCCGTTTGTAGCCAAACCAAATATTGGTTTTACTCTTGGCTCCCCACTTGGCGTCTTTGTCGGCGGTATAATTGTTAATAATGGCGTTTTTCAGTTTTTCTTCGCCGTCGGCTATGGCTTTGTCCCGTTCATCCCAAAGAGCTGTTTTGGTGATGATTGAAGAAGCGTCAAGAAAAGTAAAGACCTCGCCAAACAAATTTTTCTCTTTCATCGCTTCATTAGTCTGGTGGAATATTTCGGCCAAACGATTGGTCCCGATTCTTTTTCGCAGTTTGCCGAAGTAGGAATGATCCGGCGTTTGTTCTGTTAGACCAAATCCGCAAAACCAGCGAACCTCGATGTTGTGCCGCAGGGCTTTTTCCATTTGTCGGTCGGAGTAGTCTTCCCAGAATTGAACGAGTAACGCTTTAAATCCTTTTTCCACCGCGATGCCGGTAGTTCCCAGTTCGCTGTAACAACCGGCGAGCGAATTGGCCAATTCAGTAAAATTAAAATGTTCATTCAGATAACGGAATGGATTATCCGCTTCTACTAATTTGTTAAAAACCTCTTCCTCGGTCGCAAGCAACATTTTCTTTGTTTTGTCAGCAGTAATATTATTCATATTTTGGCTACATTAAGAGTAAATTATACTCATATTGTAGCACAAATTTGGTTGATTTTTAAGGGGATAAGTTGGGTGTTTGGCGACAGTCCCTTTGTTGAGCATTTCTCGCGCTTTATCCGCGAATTCGGCATATTTTGTGTATAAGTCCCTAACCCATTCCACGCCATAAAAATCCGACAAAGTTTTCTCCGCTGGAATCTCCTCATTTTGAACGGTATTAATTTTCTCTCTCTTAATTTCAGGCACCGGCACGCCGTCCGCCGCCATTAAACGGAGCGCCCTGATTTCCTTGGGCAATTCACCAACATTCTGATAATTCCAACGGGATATCCATTCAGCTGATAAAGGAATACGGCCTTTATATCGGCCTCCCGGAGGGTTGACAGTGGCGAACAATCGAAAATCTTTGTGTCTTGGCACTATTTTAGATCCGTCTTCTGACAATACCAACTGGCCGCCTTTTTCCAAAAGGGCGTTGAGGCGCACGAGTATTTGCGGCTCGCATGTGTTCACTTCATCAAGCACAGACCACGCGCCTTTTTGCATTTGCTTTGGAATGTCGCCATCTTGCCACATCCAATCCCCTTCGGGCACTTCTATACCTTCCCAGGAAGCGATCAATTCCAGTTCTTCTTTAACCAACCCTATCGCGGGTTCGGCTTGTTCCAACGATATTTCTTCTTTTTCTGGTTGCTTGATTCGTGTTTTTGTTTCAATAAGCCGTTTTGCTCTTTCACTTTTACATAGTTCCGGATTCTTTAACAATAATTCCATTTTTTTACGAACTGTTTCTGTCCGCGGAATCCATTTGCCAATCAAATCCGTTGTGTCGGTCTGACCGTTTAGCGACATGCGATATACTTCTTTGTTACAAATATGCGCCAGATATTCTATAGTGTATGATTTACCAACGGCGGCCTCGCCTTCCAAAAGAAGCGGCTGGTCAAGCGCCGCGGATTTAGCGATTGTTTGCAAAAGATTTAATGAAAATTCGTCCTCGGAAAAAGTGTCAAACCTTTCAGCGAGTGGCACGCGCGGACCAGCTTCAGAATTTCGTTCTATTTTTACACCCGCTATACTAACATTTTCTGGCGCTACATCTATTAATCTCTTGGTTTGTTTTGATTCATTCGTTAATGTTTCAAACTCTGGACGATGTCTTGTCTCGGACATATATTTAAAAAATAATTTATAAAATTTTCAAAATCCTAATTTTCTTTCTTTAATTTCTTCGCGATATAATTCAATTTTATCCCCTACC
>CAYHSM010000144.1:0-2412 GCA_964359325.1 uncultured Candidatus Peribacteria bacterium | reverse complement strand
TACAAAAAATACCGGAGGGAAGCGCTTGCTTAAAATTTTCTCCACCTAATTTAAATGTTTTTACTTTCAGACAAATATTAGCTACAATTTAACTCATGAAAACGGAACAAATTTGTGAAAATTGCGAACACCAGCGAGTGCCGTTGAAGGCCGAGCATAAATTCCAAATAACAGCTGAAGATTTAGACTTTTACAGTAAATTCACGCCTGTTTTTAATGAAAAAAAATACGAAATCCCTCTCCCCACACTTTGCCCGGATTGCAGGCAGCAGCGACGAATGGCTTTTTGTAATGAAAGGAATTTATACCCGGGAACTTGCGACATGTGTAAAAAGAGAATTTTGACCGAGCATCCGCCTCAAGCCAAGCAGCCGAATTTTTGCAGAGAATGTTGGACAAGTGATAAATGGGACACAAGAGATTACGGTCGCGATTTCGACTTCAAACGCCCTTTTTTCGAGCAATTTTATGAATTGATGCGCACAGTCCCGATGATGGCGCTCAATACCTCCGGAACAATTCAAAATTCCGATTATATTCACTATGCAGGTTATTCCAAAAATTGTTATCTGATTGCACATGCGGATTACTGCGAAAATTGTTTGTATGGTTATGGCTTTAAACAAAACAAATCTTGCGTTGACGGTTTCTATAATTTACACGATGAGCTCTGTTATGATTGCGTGGATTGCCATAAGTCGTACGGGCTTAAGGGTTGCCAGGATTGCCAAAATTGCCATTCCAGCACTTTCTTGAGGGATTGTACGGGTTGCAAAAATTGTTTTCTTTGCGTGGGATTAAAGGAGAAGGAGTATTATTTTGAGAATGAAAAATTGGGCAAAAAAGCATACGAGGAGAAAATGTCAAAAATAGATTTGGGGTCTTACGCGCAATATCAAAAATTCAAAAACAAACGCAAGGAAATTGAAAAACCACATCATTTCAAGGAATTCCAAGGACACAATTTGCAAAATTCCATTGGCAATTATTTATATAACAGCAAGGATGCTTATTATTGTTTTGATTGTGAGGATGTGGAAGGCGGGCGTTATTGTACGCAATTGGTGCTTGGTTCGAAAAACAATATGGATATATATCAGTATGGGACCGGACTGCAGCAGTCATACGATTCGACTATTTGCGGAGACAACAGTTATCATATCCTTTTTTCTCATGAAATTTTCATAAATTCTTTGGATATGTATTATTGCACTCATGCGCATACTTCCAAAAATTGTTTCGGATCAACTTGCCTTAACCATAATCAATATTTGATTTTGAATAAGCAGTATAGCGAAAGTGAATACAATGAATTGGTGCCAAGGATTATCGAACATATGCAAAAAAATGGAGAATGGGGGCACTATTTCCCAATTAAATATTCTCTTTTTGGTTATAACAAAACAACAGCACAGCTCTGGTATCCTTTAAAAAAGGAAGAAGCTCTGGCAAAAGGTTATAACTGGGATGATTATGAGCCGCCGGTGCCGGATGTGGACAAAAAAATCCACGCTTCAAAAATTCCGGATAATATAAATGATATTCCCGATGAAATTTTAAATTGGGCAATTGAATGCGAAGTTACAGGCAGATTATTTAAAATAACTCCTGCGGAACTTAAATTCTATCGGATGCAAAGGTTGCCAATCCCAAGGCGCAGTCCTGAGCAAAGACATTTGGATCGTTTCAGTTTGCGCAATCCGCGTAAATTTTGGCCTCGTAAATGTGATAAGTGCAACAAAGACATCCAAACAACATATTCTCCCGAAAGAGGGCTGAGTGTTTATTGTGAAAAATGTTATTTGGGAGCGGTTTATTAAGCCTACGTTCTTTTTGCGACCATTTCAATGGCATCAACCGGACAAAGCTCAGCACACGCTCCGCAGCCTTCACAAAGTTCAGGTTGTGTTTCCAACTTGCTGCCCACCAACCCTACAGCCCCATGCATACCTTCATTGCAAGTCGTCTCGCAATTTCCACAGTCCACACAGTCATCGAGATTATGGACTGCTACAAGTCCGGGAGATTCTTTAACCAATTTATCAAAGTCAACCCTCCCGCCAAGGCTGCCGACAACATCCATTGCCTCTTTGCCATACAGATGACAATACCATCTAAGAACACTCAATGCTTCTTCAAATATACTGACACCTCTTTCGATAAGAGCTGTCGCATACTGTACGCCGTCCGCTCCGGCCGCCATCATGGCAATACCATCCTTCCCCGACATCATTCCACCGGTTCCCCAAATTTTTAAATCCGGATATTTTCCCCTTAATGCGGAAGCAAGTGTATGAACACTGGCAAGAGATGCAGGAGTTATACCTGCGCCGGTATATCCAACTGCGGATACAACGCCTTCATGACTTGGCTGGAAAATTTCCTCATCACCGCCATAATTGTCACCAAGTT
>CAYHSM010000143.1:0-2467 GCA_964359325.1 uncultured Candidatus Peribacteria bacterium | reverse complement strand
TTGTGGATTTTGTGAAAATGATCGAGGATAAAGCGTGAACGTGTTTACAGAATGATGGAGTTTAATGTTGATGGCGCTGCTGCTAGAACTTATATCCTTCACATATTTTTAATGCTCCGGGGGAGAGTGAAATTCCCATAAGAGGGCTCATATCTAGCGGTTGTTTCTCTCCTGTACGGGCTTCGTAAGATGATTTATGTCCGCCCATCACTTTTAAATGATCTTCATCTGTGTGCTGTTCCATTTCCACCTCCAGATAGTCTAACAGCGGCATCCCCCTCACCGGTTCAAGCACTGCATCCGAATATTCGGTTTCTTTATCAATTATTATTACTCGACGCGTTCTAAAAATATCCTTGAAATGTCCTACTTTTTTTGGATCTCTGCTCGATGGAGCCGTAAAAAAACTGAGAACATCTGTGTGTACAGTTGCTCCATCCAATACTCCTGAATCAAGGTCATCATTATCCATGAGAAACTCTGTGAAACGAACTCTTCCCAACAGCTGTAAATTTAAAGGTTTTTGTTGAGAAGAAAAACTCATCGCTAGTTGCCGCGGTGTTACAGCCATACTGTCTATTCCTGTTAAATCCAGTATTCCTTCAGCTAATATTGCTAGCATTAATGATTTTGTTATTGTTGCGCCTGTCAGGGATTTCAGGGTTCTTTGGTCTTTGCTAAAGCTTATGCCTATCGTGCCTTCTTTAATTTCAAAGTTTTTTAATATTTTTTCCCATTTCAGTAAACCATTCGTCGCAATATTCAAGTGAGCTATTACAGTTTTTCCATACAGAGGACTTAGGTCAGGAACTAGTCCATTTTCTGAATTTTCTTCTTCCGCCTGGTTTTCTGTAGATGACATCGTTGATATTGATATCACAATTTCTTTCGGCGGAGTTTCGGCAAAAGGTTCAAATGATGCCCATGTCATTATTTTTTGATCATCAGACGATTCAATATATAAGGATTTCAGTGGAATCCCTCTTAGCGGTTCAAAGCTTTCTATGTCCGGCGTGACTTTTATTTTTTTCATTAGCGCGGCCTGCACTATTTCTTGCTCTGTCAGCGAACGTTTTTTTAATTGTTCCTGATCCGACTGAGGCTGCGGTGCTTGTGCCTGCTCCTTTGGTACGACTGTAAATCCAACCAGAGCAAAGGATATTGCTGCAGTTTTTAGTTGTTTCGTGGACAGCTTATCCGGGTCTACGGAAAGATTGATTGCTGAATTTGAAATTACAGGGATTAGAGGAACTTTGTTTGGTTCTTTATCCGCTTTTACTATGCCCGGATCTACTGTTGAATCTGAAGCGGCAAGGTATTTACTTACATAATCTTTTGGATGAAAAATAGCTGTTCCCTTTAAATCTTCCATTGTTACTTTCGGCATGCCGGGTTCGAGCGAGTACCAAACTCCATCTATTTCCGCCAAGACTGCTTCGTGCATACGATCGGTTCCATCTTCTATTTGTTGGCGCGATATTTGTATTTTTAGAGGGATGGAAGGAAAAACTTTGCTGATTATACTTATCAGGGCTTGTGCCCTAGCATGGCAATTGCCTTTATTTTCAATTAGCAGGTCGTGTAGCTGAGCTGATTCTTCATCGTATTCCCCTAATTGTTCCGCAATGATATTCTCAATAACCTTAATTGAAGGTTGAGTTTTAGCTGATGAACTGTAATTTTCCATGATCGTGCCCAGCTTTCTCTGATCGGCAGCCAATTCTTCCCATGTTATATAGCGTTCAAGCCAAGAAACTTTTAAGAAAAAATTACCGTAATCAAAATTTGGCAAGCTTTGGTCTGCATCCAGCAATTTTTGCCATTCTTGTTTTGTTTCGGACTTGAGTTGTCTTTCAACTTGGCCCGCAGAAGAGAAAGCATTAAAAAATTTCGTAACTTCCATTTTAATTGCCATTATTGCCGCAGCAACGACTCTTTCCGACCGTACCTTCTCGATGACAATGGGCGCGCAAATCACTGCCCCATTTAGCGCAACTGATACAGCGGCAGCTATAAGCCAGCGGGTTTTGTCAGCTCTAGGGGAGACATCAGGTTTACGGATAGAGCCTGTACCTGATTGTTTTTCTAATCTTTCTGGCATAAAGAAGTAAAGACGTATATTCTGCACGGAATTTGAAGATTTGTCAATGCCTATTGACTCCACCCCGACATCAACTTTACAAAAACGCCATTAGCACTATATAATGCCTAGTGCTAACTTTCTTTGAATTTAAAACAACATGTCGGAAGAACGCAAAAAACAAATCCTGCAAGCCATTATCAACCACTTCGTCGCAACCGCTGAGCCTGTCGGTTCAAACACAATCTTGGTCAGCTATCAATTTCACGTATCCCCTGCGACTATTCGCAATGACATGATGAGCCTGGAAGAAGACGGATATATTTTCCAACCGCACACTTCCGCAGGCCGCGTTCCAACAGACAAAGGATACCGCCTGTTTGTTGA
>CAYHSM010000142.1:0-2470 GCA_964359325.1 uncultured Candidatus Peribacteria bacterium | reverse complement strand
ATTTTTCCTTTTAAACTTATAATTTTATAATATTATAAGTTTATGCTTTTTTTTCACCAATTATTTCATATGCTTACATATACATAGGTACCCAAAATTCACCTACAGGTACCCAAAATTCACCTACAGGTACCCAAAATTCACCTATAGGTACCCAAAATTCACCTACAGGTACCCAAAAAAAATATTGATTGATACCTATAATCTAATTATGGTCACTCCATGACTAAACAACTCAAAAAAGTCCAAGAACCACATTTCATCATCCGGTCAGGGTCAGCTTTGTCTGCTATACAGCAGAAAGCATGGATATATATGTACCTGAGCGCCAAAAATTCTTTGGATGATGATTTCCATTATCTTCCACTTTCTGTTATCACAAACGCCCTTGAAACGACTTACAACGATGAATTAAAAAAATCATTAAATGAACTCAATAGGGCAACGGTACAGTGGAATGTGACTGGGGATGATGATGTAGTCAGGGAGTGGACAACCTCATCTATCGTTGGTTCTGCGACTGTTAGAGATAATGTCCTGGAATACGAATTTACGAAGAAGATGAAAGAGCTTTTCAAAGCGAATCCTGGTTTTGCAGAACTCGATTTCCCCGTGATGCTGAGAATTAAAGGCAAACATGCTCTTAAGTTATGGCGGTTCTGCAAGATTTACAAAGACACATTAACAGGCTCCACGGGTTGGAAAAGTGTGCAGGTTTGGCGTGATATCTTTGGACTCAAAAAAACGGAGTATAAAGCCTTTAAGCAATTTAAGCAGAAAGTAATAGGGAAAGCCATAAAAGAGATCAATGAAGTCTCAGACATTAAGATAGAAGCCGAATACAAGAAGAACGGCAGGATCGTGACTGAAATTCGTTTTCTGCAAATACGTGACACGAAAGAGGCGCCAAAGCAGATCAATGATGCCCCAGAAGTGGAAAACATTCCTCCTCAGTTCGCTTGGTACAACAAACAAACGAAAGCACTTCAGAAAAAACTTCAGGCTGAATTTGACACTATCAGTTCAACTAAAGACCAGTATCAACGGCAGATTGAGTGGGGGCAATATCTTGCCATAAAAGCAAAAAAAGACGCTCAACAGCTACCGTTATTTTTGAAATAACATACGTGTGATAATCAGCATTAACGGTCATACGTGAACATTTTTCGGCCTCCGAGTAAGGGAGAAATCGCTTTCTGATTTGTCCCTGGAGCGGAGGAACTTTTTTGCTTGTCCGAGCGATAATCCCAACCCCAAAGCGCCCATTCCTGGTCATCAGGAATCTTTGAGGCGTCAATCAAAGTTTCTTCCTGAAGTCGATATTCTTTAATCATCAGTTTCCTTTTGGAAAAACATTCTTACTCAAGTTGGATCGAAAATAATTTCAAATTTCTGGATTCTTTTGGCATTTTTTCTCTTAACAATGAAAATTAAGCAATTAACAACGAAAAGAGTAGGAGAAATATGCGTTTGTTGAAGAATTCAACAAACTTTATCTTGCCATCTCCTAAATTTCTCAAATTTCCTGCAAAAATTTTTCAAAAGCCTGCAAAAAAAAAAGCAAAAACTTTTCGTCCAGAAAAGAATTTTCCTGCAAATATTTTGCATCTTGCCTTTGATTTGGATCATCAGTTTCTAAAAATTTCGCATGAAAATTTTCATGTTTACACTATGAGTTTGAAGGCTAAAACATACGTTTAAAATTTCCCGCAAAAAAACCAAAAAAATTTTCTTTTACGCTCACAAAAAAAGTAAAAACCTTCCAGATTTGAATTTTTTTCTAATTTTTTTCAGACTGAATTTAGAAAATTATCTTCCGAAAACCAGGTACACCTTAGAATTTAAAAGATGTACCATACATCTGTTTGAAATTATTCACGAATATTGAATAAAAAAATATGCCTTTTTCTTGCCCTCAAAAGAAAAACGGCCTCTGGCCGACAATCACGCCGCAAAAGCGGCTCATTTTTCAAATAGCTGATTTTTCAGATTTGAAATTTTTTCCAAAAATTTTTTGGATCGGATTTTATTTTTTTTGCAAATGGAGCGCAGCGATCATGCAGCAAAAAAAAATCAAAGCAAGGGAGTTTTTGGCAGCCAAAAACACACCCTGCTATGAGCAAAAATTAGAATGTGACACAAATTCATTCTTGGTATAGGAAAAAATATTGGGGAATGTTTGGCCTTCGGCCATGATCCGGATCGTCGAACTGTTACAGTTCTGCCTCTCCGAATTTTTTTGCGGATTGGTTGATTCTTTCCTTCAATTCTTTGCCTATTTTGAAAACAGGCAGTCGCTTGGGCTGAACTTGAACGAGTTGTCCTGTTTTGGGATTTCTTCCTAGATAGCCCTCATATCGTTTGAGGTGAAAAGAACCAAATCCACGGATCTCAACTTTGTCACCCTCGTCCAAAGCGTTTTTGATGCCCTGGAAGAAGATTTTGACTATTCTTTGGGCTAGTTCTGGAT
>CAYHSM010000141.1:0-2476 GCA_964359325.1 uncultured Candidatus Peribacteria bacterium | reverse complement strand
TAATAATCCGTTTGCGAATACTCTCATGTTTTTATTTTAGCTGTTTTAAAGAATGTCGCCTAATGGGCGGCGGTATATCCGAAGTGGCTGGAGACGAGCGAAGCTCAGCGACAGACATTTTGGATATACCGAGTTCTGCGATGTCGCGAAGCGACGAGCAGAACGAGGCGAAGCCGCCGCCCATTCTGCGACGAGCGGAGCGATGTCGCAGAATGTATCGGGATAAAAGAAGTTTTGCGACTTAAAGGAGCAAAATTTGGGTGAGGCACGAGCCGAGTGCCGAACCTTTTATCCCGTGTTGTGCGAGGGTTCATTTTGGCTTCCTTATTATTTTATCAATTAAGAGCCAAAATGAAAGCGCAGCGTCCCCTTGAGTTGCAAAAACTTTTTATTTAGAAGCTTGGGCAACCCATCTTCCATGACTATCTAAAGCTAATTGTAAATTACTAAACTCTGAAAACAATTTTTGAGCCTCCTCTTTTGTATAAAAACTATGAGGCAATCCTTTTTCTGGGCCTGATAACGGGGCAAAAGTGCCTTCGGCAATTTTTTCATGATCCTTGAAAGTGTTCCATTTCTTACTACTTTCAAAATCAGGCACAGTAATAAAGATTTTTCCGTTTTCAACGATTGCCTCATAAATCCTATTTATCAAATTTTGAACTTGTTCTTTTGTTCCGTGGTGGATTGTAGAAATAGAAATGACCAAATCGTACTTATTTTTTGGAATTTCAAATTCAAACATGTTCACACAAACAATAATGGAGTCATCGCCTAATGCTTTTTTGGTCATTTCGACTGCGGTTTCGCTTGAATCAATACCGTCAGTTTTAAATCCGCCAGCTTGTAAAATTTTTAGGTATTTTCCATTACCACATCCAATATCTAAAACATGTTTAAGTTCAAAATTTGATTGGCTCAAAAATTGTTTAAATAATGGATGTATTTCTTCCGAAAGGGTTGCCCAAGCTTCGCCGCCTTTCTGATAATCCTTGTAAATGTTATCCCAAATTGTCATAAGATTGATATTTGTTTACAGGTTAAAAAGTTTTTGCAATTTCACATAATGGGCGGCGGTATATCCGAAGTGGCTCGAGACGAGCGAAGCTCAGCGACAGACATTTTGGATATACCGAGTTCTGCGATGTCGCGAAGCGACGAGCAGAACGAGGCGAAGCCGCCGCCCATTCTGCGACGAGCGGAGCGATGTCGCAGAACGTTCCTGCGTATGCGATGTTTGCCAGTGGTATAATTGCACGAAGTGCTTACCACTGGCAAATATGGGTGGAGGCTTGCGGAGGTACGGAGCAAGCCGTAACCGCATACGCAGTGTTAGCTGATGTATTCCTTTTCTTTTCCGACGATAGTCGGTTGTTTTAAAAATTTTCAAATTTCTTTTTCCGTTTTGGGTGGTGGGCAGAGGGGAATTAAAGGGGTGAATGCTCGTTATCAATAAGCCTGGCTAATACTGGAAGTAGTTTTTTCTCTGTTGCTGGTTTGCCAATATCTCTACCGACTAAACTACCAGCTAAAAAACAGCCCGTTGCTTTCGGTTTTAGATGAGAGATGTCTGGTATGTTTGATTTTTTGGTAAGCATATCATTAGTCCATAAATCATTTTAAATTTTTTGAACTATACGCTGTTTTGCTCTTGGAAAATTCTTCTTCAATTCATGCTCCCAAACTCGAATAATCTCCCAACCCTCTTTTTTGTAATGTCGATTCACTTCCTTATCACGCTCTTTGTTCCGTGTAATTTTCTTTTCCCAAAACTCGGTTCTTGTTGCTGGCATTGAGCCGTGTTTTTTACAGCCGTGCCAGAAGCACGAATCAACGAATATAACGGTTTTATATTTCGACAGAACGATGTCCGGTTTTCCAAAGCGATTTGTTACATTTTTACGGTAGCGAAAGCCCTCTTTCCATAACGCCTTGCGGAGTGCGACTTCTATCTTGCTGTCTTTGTTTCGCACTTTCGACATCATTTCACTGCGTTGCTGTTTTGAGAACTTATCGGCCATAGTTTATTTGATAAATCGAACTTGGAGATTGAGTTTTATAAACTTTTCGCCGTTTCCCTCGTAAACCGTTCCATATCCGTGTCGTGTCGCACTTGGTGATTCCATGCGTGTGTTGTTGAACAGGTAATTTCGGAACGCTTCGGCGTTGTAAAGGTGATAACAAACGATTTCGCCGTCTTCGCGCACGACAATCACGCCACCATGTGCGCGTAAAGTACCGTCCCATGCGCTTGCGGGAACCATTCCAAGAGCCGCATTGTTGAGTAGAGCCTTGATTTTGTATGCGTAATCTTCCGTGGAAAGCTTGAAATTCAACACGTGCACATCAGTATCCTCCATATGTTGTAACAATTCAGGGAAGGTTGATCCTTTATCCGAATAGTAGGCCAACAAAACTTCCGAGACGATTTCCGGCATGATCGTGTCTATTTTTCGCAAATTTTTCTCGAACACCT
>CAYHSM010000140.1:0-2494 GCA_964359325.1 uncultured Candidatus Peribacteria bacterium | reverse complement strand
GATGAAGGCATGAAACCTCAAACCATTGAAGCTCTAAATCACGCTAAGGATGCGAATGTTCCAATAATTGTCGCTTTAAATAAAATTGATAAACCGGATGCCAATATTGAAAGAGTAAAAGGCGAACTCGCTGAACACGGACTTCAGCCCGAATCTTGGGGCGGAACTACCGTTATGGTTCCGGTTTCAGCAATAACCAAAGAAGGCATTGATGAATTACTTGAGATGATTTTACTTACAGCCGAAATGCAAAATCTGAAAGCAAATCCAAATCGTGAAGCGGTTGCAACTGTTATTGAAGCGCATCTGGATCATAATTTAGGACCGATTGCCACTGTTTTGGTAAATACGGGCACTTTGAAATTGATGGACAATGTGATTATCGGAAGCACTTTTGGTCGTATTAAATCCATGAAAGATTATACTGGAAAAAGCGTTCAATCCGCCGGACCTTCCATGCCTGTGCAAATTGCAGGCCTGCATGAGACTCCAAAAAGCGGTGACATTCTACAAGCTGTTAAAGATGAAAAGACAGCTCGTGATCGCGCTGATCAAATAAACCTTCTTGGCAAGCGACAGTCCGAAGAACAACTTTCAGCAACCAATCAATTAATTTCCCAGGTAAAAGCTGAAAAAATTCTCAAAATTATCATTAAAGCCGATATGAAAGGCTCACTTGAAGCCATCAAACAGTCCATAGCCAAAATTAAAGATGAGGAAGTGGCTGTTAAAATTATCCATAGCGGAGTTGGGACCGTGACTGATTCCGACGTGATGATGGCTGCGGCGAGCAAGGGCTTGATTGTGGCTTTCCACTGCGATTTTGATTCGCCAAATGTGATCAAAACCGCTGAAAGAGAGAGGGTTGAAGTCAAAAAATATACTATTATTTATGATTTGCTGGAAAATATTAAAAAGATTTTGAGCGGTTTGCTTGAGCCGGAAGTTATTGAAATTGTGATTGGAAGAGCTGAGGTTCGCCAGGTTTTCTTTAGTAAGCGCAAAGAAACGATCCTTGGAGCTAAAATTACAAATGGCAAGATGGAGAATAAGGCTAAAGTTAGAATTTTGAGGAAAGAGGCTGTTGTCGGGCAGGGCGTGATCGACTCTCTGCGTAAAACTGATGAGCAAGTGCATGAAATCAAAGAAGGCAATGATTGCGGAATAAAATTTATGGGAGATCTTGTTATGGAGGGCGACATTCTTGAGGCTTATAAACAGGAAAAGAAAGAAAGGGTTATTTAGTTGGCCTTAAATTATTTTGATTGTATGGAAAAAGTCCAAAAAATAAAATTAAAAAGCTTTAGAGATGAGCGCGGCGTTTTGACCGCGATTGAGATTAAGGATTATGCAGAATGGGAGGTCAAGCGCGTGTACTATCTGACGGATGTGACAAAGCCGCGCGGCGGTCATGCCGTACGCCATGAGAAAAAAATGTATGTTTGCCAGAAAGGTACAGTCAAAGCGCGTTTGCATGACGGTGAAAGATGGAATGAATTTGAACTGCACGGGCCTGATGATGCAATTTTGATGTCGTCAATGTGTTTTCGCGACTTTTATGATTTTTCTCCGGACGCTGTACTTTTGGCTATTTCTTCAGTAAACTATGTGCCCGGCGATTATATTTATGACCTTGAAGAATTTATCAAGGAGGTTAAAAAATAAATTATGGCGAATAAAATACTGATTACAGGCGGAGCCGGATTTATAGGCAGCAATTATGCTCATTATCGTTTTGAAAATCATCCTGATAATGAAATTTTTATTTTGGATAAACTGACTTATGCCGGGAATTTGGATAATTTATCAGATTTGATGGGAAGTCCGCGTTTTCATTTTGTGCAAGGAGATATCGCTGACAAAGATTTTGTTGAAAATCTTTTTGCGCAGGAGCAATTTGATACTGTTGTGAATTTTGCTGCTGAGACTCATGTTGATCGCAGTATTACCGGACCAAGCATTTTTGTTCTTACAAATATTGTTGGGACTCATAATCTGCTCGATGCTTCCAGGCTCGCGAAAGTTAAGCGCTTTCATCAAGTTTCCACTGATGAGGTTTACGGAGATTTGGGCACCAATTCCAAGGAATTTTTTACGGAAACCACTTCACTTGCGCCAAATTGTCCATATGCGGCTTCCAAGGCTTCCGCGGATTTGCTTGCGCGCAGTTATTTCGAAACTTATCAGATGGGTGTGACTATCAGCAGATGCAGCAATAATTACGGGCCGTATCAATTCCCTGAGAAACTAATCCCCTATTTTTTCAAATTGATTTCCGAAAATAAGCCTGTTCCCGTTTATGGTGACGGACAAAATGTAAGGGATTGGTTGTTTGTGATTGATCATTGTAGAGCTATTGATATTATTTTGGAAAAAGGCCGTTTGGGTGATGTTTATAATGTTGGCGGCAACAACGAACGCACAAATTTGCAAATTACCAAATTTTTGCTGGAATTTTTTGGGAAAGATGAGAGTTTGATCACTTATGTGGATG
>CAYHSM010000139.1:0-2551 GCA_964359325.1 uncultured Candidatus Peribacteria bacterium | reverse complement strand
AATTTGGCGGCTTCGTTAATAAGAGTTTTGGCGCTTTAGTTGATATTGTCTATAAGGTCGCCATAGCAATGCGTGTGAAGTTGACATTTGAGGCTCATTCCGTGATGTTTTTTACGGCTTCTGTTGCTTCTTTGACTTCTTTTGCAGCTTTTTCAATATCGTTTATTGTTTCTACGGTTTTGTCTTTAATTTCTTTTATTTCCGCCGCCGCTTTGTCATAAGAGGCTTTTGTGTCATCTATTACGGACGAGGCTTTTTCTTTTGTTGAATTGCAGGCCATCAGCAGCGTGAATGCAAAAATAAAAATTACCGCCAAAAAAATTTTGTTTAATTTTTTCATTTGCTGTTTGTAAAAAGTTTTTTGAAGTTTCCGTCAAAATTGTTTAGGAAATTTTTAACGTCCAGAATGTCATTTTTTGATATTATTCCATTTGTTTTTTTCATTTCAATTGTCGGAGAAAGCACTACGGTCATGATGTTTGAAAGACGGCATTTGTTACAACGTAATTCAAAAAGACCTTCCAGTTTTGTCGTAAGAATGACATTGACGTCATGTCCTGTATATTTGCCTTTACAGTGCGAACAACTGGTTGTTTTCATCAGATGTTTTACCGCATTGTCGAGGTCGGAAAATCTCATGTTTCGATTGTTATATTTTTTTAATTGCTTCGTCTATTCTTTTTAATGTTTCTTCTTTCCCGAGTACCCATGCGAGTTCAAATACTCCCGGAGAGAATTCCAGACCGCTGAGCGCGGCACGGAGAGGCCAAAAGACTTGACCGTTTTTTACTCCAAGGCGCGATACCGTTTTTAATAGAGTTTCCTGGAGAGAATTAAGTGTCCAATTTGTTAATTTTTCAAGATCTTCTTTGCCGGCTTTGAGTGACTCTAACGCCCGATTCAAGTCTACTCCCATTTTTTCATGAGTCAATAATTCCTTGGCGTAATCAGGTTGTTTGAAATAGAATTTTAAATTGTTTTCCGTTTCTTTCGGGTCGCGCAGAATTTTTTCTTCGATTGTTATAAGTGCGCGCAGTAAAAGGTTTTCATATTCAGAATACTTTTTTGGCAGGAATTCGTTACATCTTTCATGTAATTTTTGTCCGCGAGTTTTTTCAAATTCATCTTCTTTTTTTTGATCGGAAAATTTGTATGTGAATTGTTCTTTGCGCGGCTCAAGGATTTCAACTTTTTTGTCTATTTCTTTTGCAAGTTTGTGTAAAATTTCAGTAAACATGTGTTTTTTCCAGCGCCAGTTGAACCAGTCGAGTTTTTCAAGATTGAAAATTGCGCCGGCTTTATGGACTTTTTCAATTGAAAAAGCTTGTTCGAGTTCTTGCAATGTGAAGATTTCGTTTTCCTCTCCTCCTCCGGGATTCCAGCCAAGGAAAACCACAAAATTAATGATAGCTTCTTTTAAATATCCTTCTTTAATATATTCCTCAACAGCCACATGGCCTTGGCGTTTAGAGAGTTTGCTGCGGTCAGGATTCAGCAAGAGAGGAAGATGCGCAAATTCCGGCTCATTCCACCCAAAAGCTTTGTATAACGCGATGTGTTTTGGCGTTGAGGGCAGCCATTCCTCGCCTCTTATTACGTGGGTTATTTCCATCAGATGATCGTCGACTACGTTAGCGAGATGGTAGGTTGGAAAGCCATCTGATTTTATTAAAACCTGGTCGTCGATCGTTTTGCCGTCAAATTGCACGTTGCCACGTACTAAATCTTTAAATTTTATAACTTCATAAGGGATTTTTTGGCGGATGATGAATTTTTCACCTGCAGCGATTTTGGCTTCGACTTCGGATTTTGGGAGGTCGAGGCATTTGCGATCGTACATGGGCGCGAGTTTCAGTTCTGTTTGGCGTTCGCGCATTTCATCCAGACGTTCTTTCGTGCAAAAACATTTGTATGCATGATTGGAGTCTAGAAGTTTTTGTACGTATTGTTGATAAATTTCAGTGCGTTTGGATTGAATGTAGGGGCCGCAGTCTCCTTTTTCCACGATTGTTGAATCTTTTTTGAAAGGGCCCTCGTCGTAAGTTATGCCTATGTAGCTGAGCGTATCGATTAGGTTTTCTAAAGCTCCGGGCACAAATCTTTCTTGGTCAGTGTCTTCTATGCGCAGGATGAATTTTCCTTTATTTTTTTTCGCAAAAAGATAGCAGTAGAGGGCTGTGCGTAGACCTCCTACGTGCAGGTAACCTGTGGGCGATGGTGCGAAACGAGTTTTAATCATGTCCTAAGTATAACCAATGAATAGGTTTTTTGAAAGTTGTGTAGCCTAGCCAAGGTAACCCTTTTTCGCTATATTGTTAAAGTATGGTGCGTAGAAGAGCTACAAACAGGAGAAGAAAAGCCCTTAAGATTAAGGTAAAACCCTCTGTTGCCAGAGAAATTTGGGCGATTGTTTATCTTGCGATCGGCATTTTGAGTGTTTTGAGTTTAAAAAAGACTTTTGGGATTCCAGGCATGAATTTTTTGTTTAGTATAATCGGTCCGATTTTCGGCTGGGGGCTTTATTTGATGCCTGTGATCTTTTTTATGATAT
>CAYHSM010000138.1:0-2560 GCA_964359325.1 uncultured Candidatus Peribacteria bacterium | reverse complement strand
CATCAAGATAATCGTGAAAAATTATAAAAAATGAGTAAATTTCACGGTTATGTAATGTTTTCGGAGCGAAGAAAACAGCCTTATTTTCCCCCTCTATATAAAAAGCCCTGATTATTAATTAGTGAATTAAATTATTTTTTAATTAGCAGTTTTAATTTTAAATTTTATTCCACAATTATTGTTTACCCACAGTTCATACTTGAAATCAGCGCCGCATGGTTTATTTACTCCTTCATGAAGCATACAGTTTTTCCATTGAACATACGTTTCAGACTTTTCCTCGTAATCAAGTTTATTGGTGTCAGGACATAAATACTCTATTTTTGTAATTGGAGTTATGCTTGCGGGTGGAGTTTTTTTATTTATAACATAATACACCGTAGCGACTGCAGCAATCATAATGAAAAATCCTAAAATTACAATTAAACTTTTTTTGGTCATAAGTTTTTAAAATTTAAAATTATTATTTAAGGCTTTTTATTATGGCATATAACGTCCAAGGCTATGCGATGTTTGACAGCGGTATAATATATCGCGGAGCGATTCACTGCCAGCAAATATGGGAGAGCCCGCCGAAGGCGAGGCGAACCGCACAGGCTGTGTTGTGCGCTGTTGCAAATATCTAATTTTAAAATATTCCGCGTCCTTCCTCTACTTGTTCTCTGCACTGCGCCTTTACTTTTTCAACTTCAGGACTCGTCGGTAAAGGAGGAATGTTTGAACACTCTATAGTTGCTTGTTTTTCTCGAGCTTCTGTATCTAGCTCGATGTTACAACCACCAAATGTTTTATCTGCCATATTGGGTTGGGTTAAATGTTAATGGGATGTCATTATACAGATATTTGCAATGGCGTCTAACGTTTCTGCGTAGCCGCATACACGCCGTTAGCTGATGTATTCCTTATTTGGTCAAAACTAAAAACACAACATATCCTATATATGTAGTAACCATAAATACTCCTTGCCATCTTTCAATAACTCTTTTTTTGCCTATAAACATCACTAGAAACAACACAATACTTGCGAATATTGTCATTGCTATATCCCCGTTGGAACTGGTATTAAATGGTAGTGGACGGATAATGGCACTTACGCCAAGAATCCAAAAAATATTAAAAATATTTGAACCAACAATATTTCCAATCGCAATATCTGATTGTTTTTTGTAGGCGGCTATTGCTGAAGTTGCCAATTCCGGCAACGAAGTACCAACTGCAACAATTGTTAAGCCGATCAATGATTGACTAATGTTGAAAAATTCAGCAATTTTAACCGCACCGTCAACAATCCATTTCCCGCCAACAACCAAACCAGCAAGACCAAAAATAATAAATAATAGGGACTTGGAATAACTAAAAACTTTTATTTCTCCTTCAACGATATCCTCACCTGATTTCGTGATACCGAAAACGTAGTAAAGAAAAATAATAAAAAAAGACAGAAGAATAAAACCGTCTATTCTTGTGATGCCAGAAAAGCCCGCTCCATCAATAATCATGTCGTTAGCCATAAGCCCCAACACAACAGCGGCCAAAAGGCTCAATGGTATTTCTTTTAATACAGTATTTTTCTTTGCAGTTATCGGGTAAATAATGGCTGATATTCCGAGAATTAATAATATATTTGCGATATTACTCCCTAAGATATTGCCAATCGCAATTTCACTGTTGCCTTGAGCGCTTGCAAAAATGTTAACAATAAATTCTGGGGCGGAAGTGCCAAATGCCACTATGGTTAAGCCAATAACAATACTCGAAATTTTGAGTTTTTTTGCGATTGACGCTGAGCCATCAACTAAAAGATCAGCTCCTTTGATGAGAAGAAAGAAACCGATGATAAATAGTATGTATGTAATCACATGGTTTAATTAATTAGTAAATATTGTATCCGTTTCCCCTCTATAATCAAAGAAAAAGAAATTTTAAAATTTTTTAAAACAATTGGGCGATAGCCCTAAAAAGAAAAAGAATATTTCAGCTAATGTTCGAGACTAGGCGATGTTTGACAGCGGTACAATATGCCCGCAGGGCGACCGCTGGCAAATATGGGTGTAGCGACCAACGGGAGCGAAACCGCATATTCTGTGTTATCGGATGTAATCAAAAATTCTTAATTCGCCGAAATTAGGCGAATTTTAATCAGGGCAAATTTATTTTTATTTTTCTATAGAATCTTCTACTTGATCCATTTCTTTCATGATTGCCTGATAAAGCTCGTCCTTTTGTTCATTCCATGCTTGCATTCGAGCGGCTTCAAAATTTTTAAATGCCTCCTCTACAAATCCACCCTCAAAATACAAGCGCGCTCGCTTAAGATTGAACTGAATTTGCGCAATATGATATTCTTCTCCCGTTGATTGTTCAACTTGTTTTTCTTGTTCGCGTGTCCAAATATCTAAAAATTCTCTAGCTTCGGGATCCTCTACTCCCTTTTCTTTGAGTAGCCGGACTAACTGTTGTTCGGGGCTCTCCTTGGTTTCAAATGTTAGTTCTTTTTCTGTCATATATTTAGAGTTAATAATAAATCCAAGAAATTAAAAATTCATAATAACGCAATGCA
>CAYHSM010000137.1:0-2609 GCA_964359325.1 uncultured Candidatus Peribacteria bacterium | reverse complement strand
AATGTCCGCATTATCACCAGTACAAAACTTGGCAAAGGTGCTTCCATGCGGGATGGATTACTAGTGGCTAAAAACGACATTATTATATTTCTTGATGGCGACATCAAGAAATATTCAAACGGTTTTATTAGTAAAATATCCAAACCTTTAGTAAATGGCACCCATGATTTTGTTAAAACAACCTTTGACCGAGAAGCTGGCAGGGTCACCGAATTGGTGGCCAAACCTTTGTTAGGTTTACTATTCCCAGAACTAGCTAAATATTCACAGCCTTTAAGCGGAATAATTGCTGGCAGAAAAAAATACTTTGAACAGGTAACTTTTGAGGATGATTACGGTGTCGACATTGGTATTTTAATAGACATGCACCAACTGGGGGTTAGGATTACCGAAGTTAAAATTGGAAAAATTGAACACAAAATGAAGTTGTGGCAGGAGCTCAGCAGTATGTCAAAGGATGTCTCCAAGGCTATATTAAAGAGAGCTACTGGACTAGCTCTCAACCAACTTGAAACTATTAACATTATCCGTGACCAGATGGAATTTGCAATTAAAGAATCATTACTAAAGATGAAGAAAATGATCATCTTTGACATGGACAACACAATTTTACTTGGTAGGTTTATCTTTGATTTCGCCAACGCCCATAATTTTACAAAAGAACTAACAAAAATTGTCTCCGAAAATGAAGACCCGTTGGTTAGGACTAAATTGATAGCCAAACTCATGCAGGGTAAGGATATTGGCCAAATAATTGAATTTGTAGACCAAATGCCAATAGTTGCCGACACAATTGAAACAATAATCTCTCTGAAAAAGAGAGGATATGTTGTGGGCATTATTAGCGACAGTTATGATGTAGTCGCCAATCATATCAAAAACAAAGTGGGAGCGGATTTTTCCCTAGCCAACGAATTGGAATTTTCCGAAAGTAGAGCGACTGGCGAAGTTAAGATACCATCATTTTTTATTAAAAATGAAAACAGTAAATGTAAATGTACCTACTGTAAAAGCAATGCCTTGCTAACGGTTGCTGAAAAATACTCAATACCAATTTCTAATATTATTTCAGTTGGTGACGGCGAAGCCGACATTTGTATGTTAAAATTCTCAGGCTTAGGAGTCGCCTTCTGTTCAGATAATATAACATTAAAAAAAATCTCGCATGTCGAAATTGATGAGAAAAAATTTAAGACAATTCTTAATATTACCTTTTAATATAAATGACATATGGATAAAAAATTTTTCCTAGCCATCACAAACATACTGACGCTTTGTTTAATAATTGGTGCGGTTAGTGTGTTTCTTGTCAATGACGGCTACTGGATTGGTTTTGTCTTAATTTTATTAGGCATTCTCTGTTTATTATCACTTTTGCCATTTAAAATAGGCCTAAAATCCGTTCAGCCTGATATATTTTTTGGGGTTATAGATAATGGGATATTGGCAATAATGGCTATTTTCGGTGGTCATTTCGCTGGAGTGACAGGAGCTATTTTAGGTGGAGTTGTTGGTAACGCCATTACCGACGGCATTGCTGGAATATTTGAAGGATATTCTGCTGAAAAATTAAGATTACAATTGGTTTCAGAAGAAAGAACTATGCTCAAATCGGCTGTTGGAAAAATGGCTGGTTGTCTTTTTGGGGCTGGGGTTGTTTTAGTTATTGCCAATCTCATAAATTTTTAAAAATACGTATTTGAAAAATTACAATAAGGAAAAAGAAATTTGAAATTTTTTTTTTATTTTTAGAGGGGATAAGGGGAAAACGAATACAATAAAACTGTTTAACATCGAAATATGAAGTACACACTCAAACACGTTAAAAACATTTATCAACTATGGGGACAGCACCCGCTTTTATACAAATTTGCTTGTGTCATCACATTTTTAGGTCAAGAAAATAAACTACGAAAGCTGGCTGTTAAAATATTGGAACTTAAAAAAGGCAACACCGTACTCGACCTCGCTTGCGGTACAGGTTTAAATTTCAAATATTTGGAAGATGCCGTTGGATCAAACGGAAAAATTATCGCGTTCGATTATTCAAATGAAATGCTTACAGCCGCTAAACAAAGAGCAGAAAAAAATAACTGGAAAAACATAATATTTTTTCAAGGGGATGCCGCTCAGCTGTCACTAAATACAAAAGTAGATGGTATACTTTCAACATTGGGGATTAGCGCGATTCCACAACACAAAGAAGCTCTGAGAAAAGCGTTTGATGTGCTCGGGGAGAACAAAAGAATATCAATACTAGATGCGCAACTTCCTTCCGGGTTTTGGAGTATTTTCAATCCACTTATTGCCTACATATATAAACATTGGGCAAGTTGGGATTATACTAAAAATATTTCGGAGGATTTGCAACAATTGACTGTCGACACAAAAACAAAACGATACAACGGAGGAACAATCTACATTACTTATGGAACAAAAAACTAAACGTTAATCGCTAAACTACAAAACTATGAAGATGAATAATATGGATCACTCTGCGCACGACCAAAAAAAATCATCCCATGATGATCACGCCGCAAGCAGGCACGCGGGTCACAGCACCGCAATGTTTTTCAGAAAATTTTGGATAAGCTTGGTACTCACGATTC
>CAYHSM010000136.1:0-2752 GCA_964359325.1 uncultured Candidatus Peribacteria bacterium | reverse complement strand
TCCTTGTAATCACCATATTCCAAGGAATAGCAATCCTTGAAATTGACAAATTACAAGGATTAAAGTAGAATAAAAACATGAAAATACCAAGAATTTACAAAAATCTTGATAAGTACATAAAACCAAACAAAGTATTGGTAATTTATGGTCCGCGACAAGTCGGTAAAACAACTCTGCTGAAAGATTTTTTGGTAACTTCGAAATGGAAATATAGGCTGGATACGGGGGATAACATCAAACTTCATGAACTTTTCAAATCTCAGGATTTCAACTCTTTAAAAGAGTATGCGTACGGAAAAGAATTGATAATTATTGATGAAGCGCAAAGAATACCCGGCATTGGACAGGGTCTCAAAATTCTTACGGATCAAGTTGAAAATCTGCGTTTGATTGCAACCGGATCGTCTTCATTTGAATTGGCCGGACAGATCGGAGAGCCACTGACCGGAAGAAAAACTTCCCTGATTTTGTATCCTATATCCCAAATTGAGCTTCAAAGCATATACAATTCTTATGAATTAAAGGAAAAATTAAATGAATGGCTTATTTTCGGCAGTTATCCTGAAATTATTACTGCTAAAAATAAACAGGAAAAAATAAGACTGCTTGAAGAATTGACACAATCTTACCTGTTTAAAGATATTCTTGAATTGGAAAAAATTAAAAATTCAAAAATTTTACTTGATCTTTTGAGACTTATTGCGTTCCAACTGGGACAAGAAGTATCCCTTACGGAACTTGCAACGCAATTGGGGATTGATTACAAAACGGTTGGACGTTATCTGGATCTGCTTGAAAAAACTTTTGTTATTTATAATCTGCGTGGATTTAGTCGTAATTTGCGCAAGGAAATTACTAAAAAAAGCAAATTCTATTTTTACGATAACGGAATCCGTAACACGATTATTTCAAATTTTAATGAACCGGCGCTGCGCAATGATTTGGGGGCGCTTTGGGAAAATTTTCTTTTCATGGAACGCCTCAAAAAAAGGGCCTGCAAAGAAATTTTCGCCAACTGTTATTTCTGGCGCACCTGGGACCAAAAGGAAGTGGATTTGGTAGAAGAAAGAGAAGGAAAATTATTCGGATATGAATTTACATGGAAAAATAAAAAATCAAAACAGCCCAAGGAATGGTTAAATACATATCCGGAAGCCAGTTATGAGGTGATAACATCGGAAAATTATCTTAATTTCATCACTTAGTTCACTTAGTCCCACCCCATGCTCTACATAGTCTCAACACCAATCGGTAATTTGGAAGACATCACACTGCGCGCTTTGAGAATTCTTAAGGAAGTTGATTGTATAGCCGCGGAAGACACGCGACATTCTCAAATTCTTTTTCAAAAATACGAAATAAAAACGCCGGTATGGAGTTATCATTCATACAGCAGTCATTTTAAATTGGAAAAAATAATCGAGCTTTTAAAATCCGGGAAAAATGTCGCGCTCATTTCAGACGCCGGAACTCCGGGAATTTCCGATCCCGCATACAGCCTAATCAACGCCGCGATTAAAGAAAACATCCAAATAGTGCCGGTGCCGGGGCCCTCCTCACTACTCGCCGCTTTGGTAATGAGCGGTAAACCTATGCATCAATTTTTGTATCTCGGATTTTTGCCGCTAAAAAAAGGCCGTCAAACATTGCTGAAATCACTCGCTAACGAAGAACGCACGATGGTTATTTTTGAATCTCCGCATAGACTTGTGCGCACACTGCAAGAATTTAAAGAATATTTCGGCGACCGCGATATTGCAGTCTGCCGCGAAATTACAAAAATATATGAAGAGGCTTTGCGCCTAAAAATCTCCGAAGCAATCGAGCATTTCACAAAAAAACAGCCAAAAGGGGAGTTTGTGCTGGTGATTTAACACGCCTCTCCAAACGCCTCATTTATCCAACTGCAATCATCTTCATTTGTCAAAACATCATTCACCGGCGGATAGGATTCGATTTTTCCAATAACCCCAACAGCAACCGTACTTTGAATAGTCAAATCCTGGAAATCTCCGGGATAATCCGCTGCGGCAGCTTCTGACAATCCCAAAGTCATCACAACGGTAACTGTCGGATGAGCCTGGACGCTTTCAGCGTAAGCTTTGTACGGATCCTCAAGCGGATTTATGATGAATTGCAA
This sequence comes from uncultured Candidatus Peribacteria bacterium, assembly GCA_964359325.1. GTDB lineage: Bacteria > Patescibacteriota > Gracilibacteria > UBA1369 > LOWO2-01-FULL-3 > JACRIB01. The sequence continues at coordinate 612 of CAYHSM010000136.1, read as the reverse complement.
ATCTGTCACAGTAACTCGCTGCGGCGTTATTGGGACAAATTGACTCTTGTTTATCTCAAAGGCTTGCGTCAAATCCGATTTTTGGGGGAGGCTGATTTTATTGGTTTCCAAATATACTTGCAGATCAGCTTGCGCGGCTACAAACGGGTATTTTATAGCGTCTGCGATTTTAGGATTTCCGCCCTGATCTTTTACAAAACATTTAAATTCTTCATCGCAGCCAAAAACATCGATAATTCCATTTTGATCCAAATCATGGCCCGTCATTCTCACAATGCCGATAGCATTCTGCGCGTTATTGATTTTTTTCATGCCGATAATGGTTTTGTGAGTCCCGCTGCTGTCTATTAAATATAATTCATCAACCGTATTTGAAACTGTGGCGCAATCAATTCCTAAACCTTCATCGCAAAGCGCATTAGCGCTGGTCGGATCGCTGCCGTTTTGTTTAAAAGGATTTTGCCCGGTATTCAGATCGCTGGAATTGGTGTAATAAACTTCGCAATCCTCACCTGCCGGCAAAGGATCAGGGAAAGAACATTCTATTCCAAGATCATCGGGATTAGAGGTCGTATTGTTTGGCGGCGGATAATGGCTTTTGCCCGGATCAAA
>CAYHSM010000135.1:0-2797 GCA_964359325.1 uncultured Candidatus Peribacteria bacterium | reverse complement strand
CGGCGGATGCCCCGGCGGATGCGGTGGCGGATGCCCCGGCGGATGCGGCGGCGGATGCTCCGGCAGATGCGGCGGCGGATGCCCCGGCGGATGCGGCGGCGGATGCCCCGGCGGATGCGGTGGCGGATGCCCCGGCGGATGCGGCGGCGGACAGCGGCGGTGGCGACCCGATCTAGTCAACATGCCCCGCTTAGCGGGGCCAACCTTCCTCCTTGCTTTGCGCGCTAGCGAAGCCAAGGATGGAACGACAGCACAGATCAGCGCGGCACGAACAGTGCCGCACGATGCAGCAGAGAGCACCCAATCGGACCGACGTTTGCGCGCGTCGGTCTTTGCTTGTGTAAATATTCCCGTTCCCGGGAACGGAATGTTATGCGAACTTTTTAAAAGTTGTCCGACATTGTCTGACGAAACCTTGACAAATTCCCGAATTCATATATAATCAGGTCTCTTAATTTTTAATTCATTATAATGAGCAACAAAAGGGAAATTCTTCAAGTTGAAACAAAAACCACTAAAGATCTTTTGCAATTGATCTCTGGAAAATTTGGGATAGGTGGCGTTATGACTGAGGCACTACAATTTAAAGATGAGAGTGCCGAAAGCGAGGCTAAAGCTGAGCTTGAAAGAAGGATTGGGATTATTTTTAATGAAAGTCACATTCTTGAAACCTGTGGTTTTAAATTTGGAAATTTTATGCGTCACGCGACTGCTGATATTTTTACTGTAGAGGTTTTCGTAGGGAATACTGTTGGACATGATGAGCAATTTTTACAGGGAGTTTTAGGGGAGCTTTTTTCCGTGAATAGTGTTACTCCGGCTGGAAGCTATAGCTATCTAGTATCTTTTGATATAAAAAACTTTGAAAATCGACTTGTTCAGAATGAAGAGCCTGCAGGAATATATGTTAATGAAGCTCCTTTGATTGTTGATCAAATTACAAGACCTCGATTACATTGGGCTAATTTGCAATTTGATAAAGCTGTTCAGACTTATGTTAACGGAACCAGTACGGCATTTAAAAGAATAGATGAAGTAGATGGTGAATTGAGGATTTATGCTGAAACTGCCTTTAGGCTTGGAAATGACGTGGTTTTTCAATATGTTTCCGGAAATAAGCCTCTTGGTTTTTATGTTAATTGGGGCGATAAGGTTCCTGTTGACGGATTTTATTTACGCATTTCATTTGAGGATTTTAAAAAACTTTTGCCTTCGACTGTTGTTGATGAAGAAAGGGCGGGTGTATCCGGGAAGGTTAAGGGAGCGATTGGATGAGTTTTTTGCTACGATTAGTGGCTGCGGGAAATTTGCGGAGCAAATTTTTGTGGTAGCGCCAGGGGGAATCGAACCCCCGTTAGCGGGATGAAAACCCGCTGTCCTAACCACTAGACGATGGCGCCATGGATGCAAAAATACGTAAAAATTCAAAGGTTAGTATAAGGATTGGTGGGGCCAAGTCAATTATTTTACTTTGTTGTCCTCCTTGGTCACATAATTCTTTACTTCAGTCTTTTGCATTTTTTTGACGCCTGCGGCGTCTTCCATATTTATAAACGCTGTTGAATTTGTAATTTTTGTCTCCAGCTCCGATTCATTATTTCTTAATTGTTCATTCTTTAATTTTAATTGCTCCAGCATGTAACCTTTTTGCGCGCTTTCGTTTGTGGATACAAGAAAAATCACGGATAACGCGAGGATCATTATGCTTAAAGTGATTATCAGCATACGGACTACGCGATGAGCTTCGCTTTTTAAAGTTTTTTTATTTCTGATTGTGCCGTGACGTGATTCGTAGTCAATTACGTTCATAGTGTGTATTCAGCTATTTTATATTCTACATTTATCACTCCAACGCTTGGTGACGCAAGTACAGAAAATGCATTTTTTGAAAGATCAATCACGCGGCCCGGGGCGTACGGCCCACGGTCTGTAACTTTTACCAATACGGATTTGCCATTTGCCAGGTTTGTCACGGTAAGTATCGTTCCAAAAGGTAAAGTTTTGTGTGCGGTTGTAAATATGTCAGTGTCAAAAGAATCGTTGCTTTTTAGCGATCGGCCTTGATAAAAAGTCGCTTTGCCAAACTCGGAACCTTCTTTGTGTTTTAGTGTTCGATAAATGATTTCAGCGAGATAACCGCGTGTTATTGCTTGGGTTGGATTTATTGTATTTGAATAATAGATGTTGATTAAATTGTTATGGCCTGCGTAGCTTGTGTATTTTGTGTACCATTCTCCGGGTGCTGTGTCATCAAACATGGTTTCTTCCACTCCGGTGTAGTCGATTGTGTCTCCAGTCGCATTCCTGGCTTCCAAATAAATTTTTAAAGTTTCCGCTAAATTAATTGATGTTTCAGGCTTGAAATTTCCGTCCGGATTTCCATTCACAACACCTTTTTCTTTTGCCGCTGCTATATATTTTGTGTACCAAGCATCAAGCGGAGTGTCATTGAACGGAGGGGTTTCGGGATCGGTGAGCGCGTCTGCGGTTTCCGAAAATAATCCGCTTGTTACAGTTAGCATTTTTAAAGCCTCGGCGCGGTTTATTTCCTGTGACGGTTTGAAAGTATTGTCGTCGTAACCCTCGATAACGTTTTGTTGCCTGAGATACGAAATAGCAACGTAGTAAGGATTGCCTTCTTTAACGTCAGTGAAATTTGGGGTGAATTCCTCCGATGGCCCTCCAGAGGCGGGTAATGACAAAGTTTGTGCCAGAGAAGTACCTGCTGTTAGAAATATAGGAATGAGGAAAAATGAAGCAATAATTTTTAATTGAAAATTTGCTTTGCAAATTTTTG
>CAYHSM010000134.1:0-2847 GCA_964359325.1 uncultured Candidatus Peribacteria bacterium | reverse complement strand
TGGGCGGGACGAAAATAAGGCTCTTGTTAAGAGAGAAAGAAGATGGTACAATAAAAGCGAGTTTACGAACAACTGCCGCAGATGTTGATGTAAGTAAAATCGCTCTGGCTTTTGGCGGCGGAGGGCATGCCAAAGCAGCTGGATTTACCATCAAAGGAAAATTAGTGGAGGAAAATGGAGGGTGGAGGATAATTTAGTTATCCACAGACGGTCTCTTGACCGTTTTTTTGATTTGCATTATACTTTACTTGTGTAAAGTAGTATGTCAAAATTAAAATGGGACAATATAACAGCCGACGACTTATTTAACGCAATTTTAGCTTTAAAAAATTTGAACGAAACCAAACAATTTTTTCGCGATTTATTAACGGCGCCGGAAATTATTGAATTTAGCAATCGCTGGTGGGCAGCCCAGATGCTTGATGCCAAAATCCCCTATGTTGCCATCCAAAAAGAAACTGGCTTAAGTTCGCGCACTATCGCCAGAATTGCCAAGTGGCTTAATCAAGGCAAGGGCGGATATAAATTAATGATAAAACGACTGGGGTCTTATTTCCCTGAAAATTAAAAACAACTATGAATAAAAACTGTAATAAATTCAATCATCACAGCCAACTCTTCCGGGAAGAGATTGGTTGTTTTTGATACTTGTCTAAAAGTATCCGCGCACTATCAATCCCTTCTCGGAAGGGGTTTTTATTTTTAAACACAAATATATGAATATACAATCTCATCTAAAAATAACAAAAAAACAAATATCTCCGTATGTTCTTTTACCAGGCGACCCTAATCGCGTTGATGTAATTGGATCACGCCTTGACGATTTTAAGATCATCGCCAACAACCGAGAATTCCGTGTTGGTATTGGAAAATACAAAGGACAACAAATTACGATATGTTCTACCGGCATCGGTTGCCCCTCCACTGCCATAGCAGTCGAAGAATTAATCAATGCCGGAGCACAGTACTTGATCCGCGTCGGTACATGCGGCGGCGCATGGCGTTCAGATATTCCGGCGGGCACACTCATCATTCCGACAGCATCTGTGCGCGACGAAGGCACAACACAAGAATATATACCACTCGGATTTCCAGCCATTGCCGATCGCGCTATCGTTGAAGCGCTTGCGTCAGCGGCCATAAAAATGGACATACCATTTGCAGAAGGAATAAACAGAACGCACGACGCATTTTATGGAAGCACGGAAACAATAACTAAATGGGGCAAATATCTCAAAGATGCTCGTTGGCAAAATGCCGATACCCCTATTATCTCGTCTGAAATGGAAAGCGCCGCGCTATTTATAATCGCCAGTTTGCGCGGAATCAAGGCCGGAGCCATATTCGCAGTAAACGCGAATCAAGAATCGCTTAAGGATAGGGTATTAGGAAAACAACTCCCTGTTACGATGGAAACAAGCGCTAAAGCGACAAAAAAAGTCGTTGATCACATGATTGCTGTTGCTTTGGAGGCAATGTATTCTCTATCAACACAATAAAAAAACAGATGTTTACCAACCCCACGCTCAATCAATTAATTCTAATGCTGTTGCGTTAGAAAGTTGAATTCAAGTAATCTAAGTAAATAGACATAAAGATAAAAATGTATGCGTAAATTACAAATTGGAGTTATGGGCTCTGCCGCTGACCTTAAATATACAGCTCAAGCAGAAAAACTGGCTTTTGAGCTTGGTAAAGAAATCGCTAAAAGCGGCAATATTGTTGTCTACGGAGCGGAAAAGGATTATGATTCCCTTTCTACCGCCGCAGCCAGGGGAGCTAAAAATGCGAATGGTCTAACTGTCGGCATAACTTATGGCAAAGGTAAAGATATTTGGGATAAGGAAGCTAATACCGATGTTATTATTAGTTGCGGTTTAGATAGGGGTGGCGGACGAGAATTTGTATTGGTCAATTCTTGCGATGCTATCATCATTGTCGCTGGCGGATCTGGAACATTAACTGAAGCCGCAATTGCTTATCAATCCAATATACCAATTATTGCCCTGATCGGGAGCGGTGGTTGGGCGGATTTATTGGCCGGTAAATATATAGATAATCGCAAACGCGTTAAAGTCATCGCTACGAAAACACCGCGAGAAGCGATGAAAAAAGCCATACAAGCTGTTAAAATTAAATGAACAAAAAAATATCATTAAAAAAATATATAATTTTTGATTTAGACGGAACTCTTTACAAATTTAAGGGCGGATCTTTTGATAAATCGCCTCTTAAAAAGAGAATGATTAGAAACTCGCGGAAATTCATTGCCGACCAACTTCAAATAAATGATTTAAAAGCCGATTCAATCTTAAAAAATATTATTAAAACATATAAAGAAGAAATCAGCATCGGCTTAGAAAAAAAATGCGGATTAAACAGATTTAAATATTTCAATACCGTGTGGAATATACCGGCTGAAAATTTAGTAAAATACAATTCTCAAACAAGAAGCATTTTAAATTTATTACGAAAAAAATATGTCCTGATTTTAGTTTCCGATGCCCCACAAATTTGGATACAAAATGTAATCAAAGTTTTAAAAATTAAAAACATTTTTAAAAATAAAATATTTTCCGGCGAAAGCGACACCAGAAAAGGATTGGGAAACGCTTTTAAATATATAATAAAAAAAACGGGAGGCACACCTAAAAATTATATTGTAGTCGGCGACCAAGAGAAAACGGATATTCAGCCGGCTAAAAAAATAGGCATGACTACGATTTTCATTAATAAAAATAAAACCTCAAAAATCGCGAATTACAATATTTCAGAATTCAAAAAAATAACCGCGATTCTTCCTCTTCTTGACTAATATCTAAAAAAATGTTAATTATCTTACTAGAT
>CAYHSM010000133.1:2631-2862 GCA_964359325.1 uncultured Candidatus Peribacteria bacterium | reverse complement strand
AATAAAGCGGAGAAGGTTTGCCATTTTTATTATTACATGTGTTTACCTTTCAAGGAGAGTTATGAGATTCCTGATGCAAAGAGGTTGGTTTTTACGGCATCAATTATGGAGAGTTTGATGACAGAGAATCATGTTGATTTTTATGATTTCCTTATATCGAAAAACCTTAAAAATATTTCTCAACAGAAGTTAGAAAAGTTATATAAAAAATATAAGGAGGAATATGGATGT
>CAYHSM010000133.1:0-2621 GCA_964359325.1 uncultured Candidatus Peribacteria bacterium | reverse complement strand
AGAAGATTTAAGATATTTGTGTCACTCAATCAAAAAAAAGAAGGGTGATATATTTGTGGAGTTGAAGGATAGTAAAGAGCTTGCAGATTTTTTTTATAGTTTACGGAGTCAGGTTGCGCATAATGCTAATTTATTGATCATATCAAATGAACTTATTGGCTCTTTTGATTTTGATTTAAAAAATAGGAAATATAAATTAGATATAAATATTTATAATTATTTAAAATCATTTGAAAGGAGTTTGGTTAAATACTGTGGACTTTTAAATGAAGTTTGAATTTAAACCATTTATATATTCGTTATGAAAAAAGAACTCATTCAATCACTTACGGAAAACTTTGAATACTATGCTCATCAAACCGAGCAGGGTGTTGAATTTTGGTTTGCGAGGGATTTGCAACAATTACTTGGATATGAAAAGTGGGATAATTTTTTGCAAGTAATTGGGAAGGCAAAAATTGCCTGTGAAGCCACTGAACATAAGTTTTCCGATCATTTTGCCGACGTCGGGAAAACGATCAATATGCCTAAGGGAGCGCAGAAAGAGATTCCGGACATTATGCTTACCAGATATGCCTGCTATCTCATCGCTCAAAACGGTGATCCAAGAAAAGACCAAATCGCTTTTGCTCAAAACTATTTTGCCGTTCAGACTCGAAAGCTTGAGGTGATTGAGCAGAGGATAAAGGATTATGAGCGGTTATCGGCAAGACAAAAGCTTACACTTTCAGAAAAAGAACTTTCTGAAATGATATTCGAAAAAACAGGTGATGATAAGAATTTCGCTATTATCAGGAGTAAGGGAGATGCGGCTTTGTTTGGCGGACACAACACAGGAGCAATGAAAAAAAAGCTTGGGGTGCCTGATGGGCGCCCTTTAGCAGACTTTTTGCCAACTATTACCATCAAGGCAAAAGACTTTGCGACGGAAATTACAGTATTCAACCTGAAAGAAAAGAATCTACAGACAGAAAAGCAAATCTCAAGTGAGCATATTAAAAATAACCAGAGTGTTAGAGGTGCCTTGCTTGAACGTGGAATTAAGCCAGAGGAACTACCACCGGAAGAGGATGTTAAGAAGCTGGAAAGACGCTTGAAGAGCGATGATAAAAAAAGTTTAAAAAATCCTAAAATTTATGAAACTAAAATTTGAAGCCAATCAGGGGTATCAACTGGAAGCTATGCAGGCAATCGTGGATGTGTTTGAAGGCCAGCCACTCGAGAGTGGAGACTTTGAGGTAGAGATGACTCCGTTTTCAGATCAGCTCCAAATAGGAAACGAGCTTTTAGTGGGCAATAGACTAGCGTTAGAAGAGGCCACGATTTTAAAGAATACTCAGGGGGTTCAAAGACGATTTAACGGGATTCATCAAAAAAAGAACACGGAAACGGGTGAGACTTTCTGCACACTGGAAGTGACGGACAAATTAGATGGTATGCATTTCTCAGTGGAAATGGAGACGGGCACGGGCAAAACCTATGTTTACCTTCGCGCAATTCACGAGATGTACGCGAAATATGGATTCAAGAAATTTATTATCGTCGTGCCAAGCATTGCGATCAAAGAAGGAGTAATTAAGAATTTGGAGATCACGAAAGAGCATTTTTCAATGATTTATAATAATCCTGAAATGGATTTCTACGTGTGGGATTCGAAAAAACGAGGTTTGGCAAAACAATTTGCGATGACAAATGCGTTGCAGATTTTGGTTATAAATATTGATTCATTTGCTCGTGACGATGTGATAATTCGTCAAAATTCCGATTGGGGAGTTCCGTTGGATTATATTCAAAAAGTAAAGCCTATCGTGATTGTTGATGAGCCCCAAAATATGGAAACAGAGAAAAGAAAAAAAGGAATTGCAGATTTGAATCCACTTTGCACTCTTCGATTTTCCGCAACTCATAAACATCCATACAACCTTTTATACAAGCTTGATCCGGTGCGGGCGTATGATTTGGGCTTGGTGAAAAAGATTGAGGTGGATTCGGTGTTTTCTGAAGATGCGTTTAATGAGGCATATTTGAGGGTTTTGGAAATAAAGAGTAAGAAAATGCAGATTGCGGCCAAGATTGAAATTGATAAAAGCGATGATTATGGCCTACAAAGGAAAGCATTAGTTTTGAAAATTGGCGATGACCTTTATGAACTTTCCGGCAAACGCGATTTATACAAGGACGGATACATTCTGGAAGAGATCAACACAGCCGAGCAGTTCATCACCTTTTCAAACGGAAAGACTTACGCTATCGGACAAAAAAATGAAGGACTTCTGGAAGAGATCATGAAATATCAGATTAAAAAGACGGTTCAGAATCATTTTGAAAAAGAGAAAAAGCTCAAGGATAAAGGCATAAAAGTTTTGTCGCTGTTCTTCATCGATAAAGTCGCAAATTACAGGACTTATAGCGAAAGTGGATGGGTGAAGGGTAAGTTTGCCATGTGGTTCGAAGAAATTTACAAAGAATTCCAGGCAAAATCAGCGTTTAAAGGGGTTTTAGAACATTCTGCGTATGAAGTGCACAACTGCTACTTCTCTCAGGATAAAAAGACCGGTGTATGGAAGGATACGACTGATAGAGGTTGTGAAGGAGGCTCTTCCAAGGACGATGAACATGCT
>CAYHSM010000132.1:0-2899 GCA_964359325.1 uncultured Candidatus Peribacteria bacterium | reverse complement strand
TGTTGGTTGGCACGATGAGAGAGCATCAGTGAATTAAAATTTTTTTACTGATTTATACAAAAAGGGATTAAATTATTTTGTAAAGTAATATGGGTAAGCACGAGCGACAGTCAATTGAAGAAGCAGAAATAATAATAAAAAAATTATTGAACAACGAGAACCTTTCGAAAAAGGAGTTTAAAAATCACTGGCTTAAACATGCACAGGCCATTGCGCAACAAATTAAAAAAGATTTTTCAACGGTTACATCTGCTAAACACTTAGGTAACGATTACGCAACTATCGGAGATGTATCTTTTATTGCCAACGGCCATGAAGTAATTATTGAAGCGAAAATGAGTGATACAAAATCCGGCAGGGGCACACTGGCAAATATCAGCCAAAACGCGCTTACTGAAAACAAGTTATTTGAAGGAAATATTAATAGTTGGAGTGAATTTAGAAACGAAAATCAGCACGATTTATGGGTAATTAGTTATCTAGATAAATTTAAAGAATATCCGAGTAAGATGGCAAATATAAAAAACCTTCAAAATAGCAAAGACGAGAAGGCCAGATACCTGAGGAAGTTAAAACGGAAGGATAAAATAGCCGCAAAGATCCTCGATGATATACAAAAGAGAGACAGAGAAGAGAAAGAAAAGTATTTATTATATTTAAGCAAGCACAAACAAATCCCCGAAAATATCAGAAGATTTTTTAGTTTGATTGTTTTTGGAATTCACAAAAAAGAAAAAATGTCGGCGCTTATTAATTCAGATGCTTTTATTAAAAAAGCCCAGGAATTGATTCTGTATTATGGTAATTTATCCGGAGGAAAAATTATTGTGACCACGCAAGATGTTGGAAGTTCGTTAAAGAAAGTTTTTTCTAAGTTTCAATATTTTCAAATTAGCTTTTCTTCCGGTGTTACTAATTGTAAATTGGTAGGTGTTGATTCAAAAAAGAATGTCACACCACTTTTACAGATTGTGCTGCTTTGGAAAAATATCGCGCAGGGCATAAAAACGCCTTGCTTGAACATCTTTGACGTATATAGCAAATCCGTTTAACATTGTATTTCCAGTGGAAATAGTTTTTCCAACTCAGTTTTAGATATTTGAGTATTGCCAGTAATGTTTCTAACCACTTTTAATTTGTCCGGGGAAGATAATTGTTTGACGATTTCGTTTAGGGATATAGAAAGTTTTTTAACACTCTTATTTAAAAAGTCCAATTGGCCCTGTTTTTTATCTTTGGCTGGTGTAATAACATTGACATGATTTTCGGCAAAGAATTTCATTCCGAGCGGCACGATAGCCGCTTTTAGTTTTGCTGATTTTACTGTTCCGGTTATGCGGTTAACCACAATAGCCGGTCCGATATCTGGGTTAGCTTTCGTAATGTATTGAGGTTTTTTGTCGTTGACAGATAAATTAAGGCTGTTTGAGGCGATATTTTGAGACCAAATCAAGGGCACACCTTTTTTTGCGTCGTTGGTCAAAAGATTCCTGTTATCATTCCATATAACCCTACCCGTTCTTACTTCATATCCAAGATCATATAGAGTGGTCCTGTTTTTAAAAGTTTCTTCTAGATACTCAACCTCCTCACTAAAAATAGTGATTCCGTTTTTCTTAAAGATATAATTACCTCTGTTTTTACCCTTTTTAAGAATTAGCAGCATGGTGGTTTGTTGCGCGCCATGAAATAATTTTGGATCATCAAGCACGTGTAAATATTCAATATTTGCGTTCTCAATAATATAATTTCTTAATTTTGCAAAATACGCGCCATTATTCATTGAGGGCGGTATGACATACGCCAAATAACCACCATCTTTTAGCCATTTTAATCCCTGATATACAAACAAGCTAAAGATGTTTGTGCGACCATGGATAATTGACTGAAATTTGTTTCGTATTTTTTCCGAAGGTTTAAATTCAAAATATGGTGGATTTCCGATAACATAATCAAACGAGCCATATTGTTCGTTTTCTAGCGAATCAATACATTTTAGTTTGGCTTCAGGAGTATTCTTTTTGGAAATTTCTATTAAGTTTTTATCAATATCCCAGCCACACAATTCCGCATTTGAAAAATATTTTTTTGCTGTAAGCAAAAATTCTCCAGTGCCGCATCCTGGGTCAAGTATCTTAGGATTTTTTAAATTTTTTGGTAATTGTTCAATCAATGCTTCGCGAACTGGTTTCGGGGTAAAGTATTGCCCCAACGATTTTCGATATTTTATGTCCGCCTTATTAAGATAAGAAGTTGTGTGTTCTGTAAAATCGCTACTTTCTGCCTCGTTATTTTCAAAACTTCTTATCACGCTAACAACATTACCTTGTATTTCAACATTTCTTGCGTAGATTGGTTTAAATGAAGGATTCGCCGGTTGTAATCTGATTTTGTTCGGTTCTTTAAAAAATCTTTTCAAGGTTGCTTCTTCTCTGTTAAGAAGCGCCACAACCATGTCACCGTTCTCGGCTGTATTTTGTTCTCTAACAATAACTTTGTCACCATCAAATACCCCGTCGTTAATCATGCTGTCTCCTTTAACTTGTAAAACAAAATGCTGACCGGATTTCGCCAGTAGGTTTTTAGGCACATCAATGGTCTCATGTTCTTCAATAACTTCAATAGGGATACCGGCAGCAATAAAACCTTTGAATGGCAGAGAAATTGATGTATTATTTTGAATAATTTCAATACCGCGGATATAATTATTTTTTTTGACGAATCCCTTTTTTATCAATTCCTCAATATGTTCATGTATGGTTCCGATTGCGCGTTTAAAATGCCGGCCCATTTCTTCAATAGTAGGGGATACCCCATGCTTGTTGGTGTAAGAAGCGATAAAATCTAAGATATTTTTTTGTTTTTTAGTTGGAGTGGCCATATTGTGGATAACTTATTA
>CAYHSM010000131.1:0-2940 GCA_964359325.1 uncultured Candidatus Peribacteria bacterium | reverse complement strand
AAAAAACAAATGGAATAATATCAAAAAATGACATTCTGGACGTTAAAAATTTCCTCAACAATTTTGACGGCAACTTCAAAAAACTTTTTACAAACAGCAAATGAAAAAACTAAACAAAGTCTTATTGGCGATAATTTCCATTTTTGCATTCACTCTATTTACGGCCTGCAATTCAGCAAAAGAAAAAGCTTCAATCGTAATAGATGACACGAAAGCCTCTTACGACAAAGCGGCAGCGGAAGTAAAAGCGATTAAAGACAAAACCGTAGAAACAATAAATGAAATTGAAAACGCTGCAAAAGAAGTCCAGGAAGCAACGGACGCTGTAAAAAAGATCACGGAATGATCCTCAAATGTCAATTCCACACGCATTGTCACGGCGACCTTGTAGACCACATCAACTACAGCGCCAAAAAGCTTATTAACGAAGCCGCCAAATTAAATTACGACGTCTTAAGCATCACTTGCCATCGCAAACTTTTATTCAACAAAGATCTTCAAAACTATGCCAAAAAAAAAGGCATATTGCTTATCCCTGGCATTGAATTTGAAATCAATAACAAGCACATCCTTGGCATAAATGTGGACAAAAAAATCATGGCGGTTGATACTTTCACAAAACTTTCAAAATACAAAAAATCTCATCCTGACTGCTTAATCATCGCCCCGCATCCGTTTTTCCCAACAAAACATTGTCTTAAAAATAAACTGATAAACAACATCCATCTTTTTGACGCCATTGAAATTTCCTGGGCCTACACCAAAACAAAAAACTACAATAAAAAAGCGATTGAATCTGCGAAACATTTTAATAAGCCGCTGATCGCGACTTCAGACTGTCATATATTGAATTATCTGGACGCTGGATATATTCATCTCGACTCGGAAAAAAATCCAAAATCAATAATCAAAGCCATAAAAAACAATAAAATTGAAATCCATACAAAGCCGACAAGTTATTTCAAAATCGCGCGCTTTTTTATACAGATGATTTGGCAACACAGACAAAATTGAAAACCTAGCCCATTTCCTCTATACTCAAATCAACCTTCAAGCGAGCCCGAAGGGCTTGCTAATAAATAATGTTTTGCTCTAGCAAAACAACCTTACCCCAAACAAAATGGACGAACCAAACCTCTTAAATATTCCGGCATATCAGAGAAAACGAAGCCTGGCTGCAAAAGACCGAAGAAAGCCAAATTACTTACAGCCCACCACGGTAAAACCAAAGCCGAAATCCCGCAAAAGAACGAAAAAGCCGCGCCAGACAATCCCGGAAATCTCAATTCAAAACATCCTCCCATCTCAGGAAATTTTTCCGGATCCATTCTTAAATGAAGTCCCTCAAAAAGCCAAAAATTTTAGAGAAATGAAAACTTGCGGAATTTGCGAAGGCTATTTCGACAACATTGAAGTTGCAATCGTAAAAGTCACATCCCCCATAAGAATCAACGACAAAATAATTTTCGAAAAACAAGACGGCCTTTTTGAACAAGAGGTCAAATCCATGCAAATAAATCGTAAAGACGTCACACTCGCGACAACAGGCAGCGAAATAGGCCTTAAAGTCTATCAACAGCCCACGGTCGGCGCCCCTGTCTATAAAATAGTGGAATAATTTTACATGAAAATTCTCGTCATAAACTCCGGATCCTCATCTATAAAATCAACTTTATTTGAATTTAAAAAACATCCGGAAATCGTGGCCAAAGCGCACATCGACGGCATAGGCTTAAAACGATGCAAACTGAGTTTCACATTCAATAAAATAAATATCGGCCATCAAACTTCAGTAAATAATCACGAAAACGGCGTAAAACTGATCTTACAAACGCTCCTCAAAACAAAAGCCATAAAAAACTACAAAGAAATCGAAGCGGTCGGCCATCGCGTAGTCCATGGCGGAGAAAAATATACAAATTCGGTCCGCATTGACTCAAAAATCCTCAAAGCCATAGAAAAACTGTCAGAACTCGCGCCTCTGCACAATCCCGCAAATATCGCCTCAATCAAGGCCTGCAAGACATTATTACCAAAAGCAAAACAAGTCGCGGTCTTTGACACGGCTTTTCATCAAACCATGCCGCCTCATGCATATCTTTACGGGCTGCCTTTGGAATATTACGAAAAACATCAAATTCGCCGGTATGGCTTTCACGGCACAAGCCACAAATATGTGGTCGCGCAAACCATCAAGGCTCTCAAAACAAAAAAAGCTAAAATTATTTCCTGTCATCTCGGAAACGGATCCTCAATAACAGCCAGCGTAAACGGCAAATCAATAGATACAAGCATGGGATTTACTCCACTGGAAGGCGTAATCATGGGTACACGCTCCGGATCAATCGATCCGGCTATAATTTTTCACCTTGAAGAACAATTAAAAATGAAACCGCATCAAGTAAATAAAATTTTAAATAATGAATCGGGCTTAAAAGGCATATCGGGAATAAGTTCCGACATGCGCGACATATATCATCAAAGCCTGAAAGGTAATAAACGCGCCGCATTAGCCATAGACATTTTGGCTTACCAAATTGCAAAATACTGCGGAGCATACGCCGCGGCCATGCAGGGACTTACAGCAATCGCCTTCACCGGGGGCATCGGCGAAAAAGCATTCTACGTCCGCGCAAAAGTGTGCGATTACCTGGAATTCCTCAAATTAAAATTAGATAAAAAGAAAAACGAAAACTGCAAAGACGTCTCAACTCCTGTAGAAATCTCCGATCGTCACAGCAAAATAAAAATCTTCGTCATCAAAACAGACGAAGAAATTCAAATAGCAAACGAAACCAAAGCCCTTTTATAACCCCACCTCCAACACCTTGCTCTTCGTCAGCACATACATCTTTTTCGAATCCGGATTCACATACAAATCGCGCAGTTCATCGGAGTTTTCAAACAAATACTGCGTTACATAAATCAAATTTCCGGTCT
>CAYHSM010000130.1:0-2940 GCA_964359325.1 uncultured Candidatus Peribacteria bacterium | reverse complement strand
CTAAATATCGGGTATGCTCTGGCATAATGATCCATTACTCCTTAACGTCGCATATATATCGTAACTTTTTCACATAGACCAAGAAAGCCATTGAATTATAAGTGTTTTTTCCTTAGTGGTTAAACCATAAGAAAATTATCGGATAGATTGAAAAAAATACAGGAAAAATATAAGAGATAGTAATAAAAGCAAGAGATTTAGAGAGATAGATTTAATAAAAGAAGAAGTTGTAGCAGAAATGAGATAGGAAAACAAAAAAAGGGAACAAAGTTTAATTAAAATATATAGTTAATCACGGATAAATTAGACTTGGAAAGTGGCGCGCAACCCCTTGATTTTTAATGAGAATATTTTTAAAAGATATTTAAAATCCCTTAAAGCGGTGTGAATGGCTAAATGAATGGCTAAACGAAGGTTAAATGAAGGTTAAATGAAGGGCAAAGTGAAGGGTTGTTTCTCTTGCAAGTTGCCACAATGCTGTCTCAGCAATTCTGACAGTTGAATCAGAAACCGTTTTTTTGTAGGTTTTTCTTTATCCAGCTGAGTGTCAATATCCGCTAATTATAACTCTTTAGCAAGTTTCAGAGGTCCTTAAACCAGATTTTTTCCAATAAAAAAAAGAAAAAGCGGGAATTAGTATTTTTTTTGGCTTTTAGCGGATAAAGCCCAAAATCAAAAGTAATATTACTATAGGTTTAAACTTCAAAAGGGGGCGGTTATGGCAAAAAAACAAGGGACAGGCGTAGTGATAGGGGAAAAAGATATTAAAATCATCGAGTATCTTTCCTGTGGGTGCGCGACTTTTTTGGATCTGCTTGGGCACTTAAAAAAGTCATACAAACAAGGGCAAAACATCAATCATGAATTAATATTAAGGAAAAGGCTTTCCCAATTATTAGGCGCAGGGTACATAGAGTCCCAGATATATCATGTAAGAGGAAGCTCGGCAAGGCAGGCGCTGTATATCCTTAGCGAACCAGCCAGACACATGCTGATAGAGTCAGGATGGCATTACCAAAAAATCAGAGGCATACTACCGAATAATTTTACAATAGCGCATGAACTGGCGGTTACGGCAATAGTGCGGGCGATTAAAAAAGAGAGCAAAAGATCGCAGTATGATTATCGTCTGCACGATGAGAATAGCTTAAAAAAGGTTTCGGGCGGCTCCAATAAAGGTGAATTCTATCCCGATCTGTTGGTTAAGGTCATGTTAACTATCTCAGGAGAGCAAAAGGACAAGTATTATTATATCGAATACGATAACGGCACGATACCGACAAGGGATATCTTGAAAAAAAGTATAAAAATGAATTCAATTAACATTTTTTTCATCTGCGCCACGACCGAGCGGATGGATAAGCTTCGGGCAGGCGTTATGAACGCCCCGGTCAAAGAAAAACTTATTAAGAAGGTTTTTTTTGGGCTCCTTGAGGATATCTGCAGCATGGGGATATATGGGGCGAAATTTCAGGCGGCTGACGGCAAGCCGGTAGGGCTGCTATGATCCTAAATAAAAAAGGCAGCATAACAGATGCCGTTCTTCTTGCTACCTTCATTATTATAGTGGTGGCGGTGCTGCGGGTAGTGCGAACATGAGTATGAACGACAACATTCATCCGCGATGGCTTTCGTTATCCAAAGCATGCTCTTACGCAAGCATGAGCGAAAATACTTTGCTTGGCCGTATTAAAACTGGCGACATATATGCTACTAAAAAGGGAGGCAAATGGTATGTTGATCGTGAGAGTATTGATGCTTTTTTTGAAAATGAAAAAATGCTTGCGAAAACCATTGTTGCAAGTTTAAAGGAGGAGCACGTTGTATAATATGACGATGAGATTGTGGCGACGAAACGGAGTTTTTTACATTACGTTTAAAAGGGGAGACCATCGCTCCTTAAAGACTAAGGACCCAGTTCTTGCACAAAAGTTATACAACGAAATAGAAAAAGAATATTTAGCAGGCCGTCTCCGCAGAATTGAGCGGGGCGAGTTAAAATTATTCGCAGATTTCAAGTCTGAATATCTTAACGTCCGGAGAGAAAAAGCGCTAAACACACAGCGAGCAGATAAGCTTGCGCTTGAAAAATTCCAGCAATTTTTAGGCAATAAGCCTATGGCGCACATCAGCCCCAAAAAACTTGATGAATTCAGATCTTTTTTGAAAACCTCGGGTTCGGGCCTCATGGAATCATCCTGCAACAACCATATTAGACATTTAAAAATAGCGATAAAAAAAGCAATCAAATGGGGTTATCTCAAAACTAATCCAATGGAAGAATTTAAACAATACAGAGTTGATAAAAGAAAGCCGGTATTCATGACAAAAGAAGAGGTAAAATTTTTCATCAATATAGCAGGGGATTATTGCCCAGAGATGCAGACTGCGATCGCTATTCAGTACTATACGGGTATGGGAAGGGCAGAAGTCACAACTGCCATGAATATCGGGCCGGATGTTATCACTTACAGGAGGATAAAAACAAAAAAGATGATAAGCGTTCCAATTGCAGATGCATTAAGACCGTATATTTTACGGTTAGGACGCGGGATTAAAAAATTGGTACCGTGGAAAAACCCAAGAACATACTCAAAGCACTTCGCGGAGATATGCAAACTGGCAGAGTTAACCGGCATTAGCCCTCATAAAATCAGGCATACATTCGCAACACATCTTCTTGATGCCGGAGTGGATCTGAAAACGATTTCCGAACTCATGGATCATAGCTCTATTAATATCACTAGTGAATTCTATGCGCACCTGACCGAGGGAAAGAAAAAACAGGCGGTAAATAAACTGAATCTGTGAGGCCAGAGGTATTCAAAATGCACTCAGCAAATAAAAAAGTTTTTAAAAACAATATGTTAGACTATATAATCAAACTTCTCTTAATCAGCGGGTCGCAGGTTCGAATCCTGCACGGCTCACTTTAGAATC
>CAYHSM010000129.1:0-2952 GCA_964359325.1 uncultured Candidatus Peribacteria bacterium | reverse complement strand
AGGCCCATGGAGTTACTGCCGCCCCCAACGCACGCTACAAGATAATCAGGCCGCTCCACAAGCTGTTTGCGCACCTCTTCTCCAACGATTTTTTGGAAATACGTGTTCATAACCGGATAAGGATGCGGTCCGCAAACGGTACCAAGCAAATAATGAGTGTCCTCGGGATGCGAAATCAAATCGCGCAAAGCTGCATTTATAGCATCACGTAAAATTTGACCTCCGTCAGTTACCGGCACAACCGTAGCTCCCAATTGTTCCATCCAGAATACATTCGGGCGTTGGCGCTCGACATCACGCGCACCCATATAAATCACACACTCCAACCCGAATTTAGCAGCCACAGTGGCAGTAGCAAGGCCATGCTGGCCTGCACCCGTTTCAGCGATCAATCTCTTTTTTCCCATTTTTTTAGCTAGCAATGCCTGTCCCAAACAATGGTTTATTTTATGAGCGCCGGTGTGATTCAGTCCTTCATTTTTTAAATAAATTTTTGCGCCTTTTAATTCGCGCGTCAGATTTTCACAAAAATATAAAGGTGTAGGTCTGCCGGAATAATTTTCATACAAATTTTTTAATTCTTTCAAGAAAAACTTATCTTTTATCGCATCGAAAAAAGCTTTTTCAAGGTCTTCCATTATAGGGATTAGCATTTCCGGCACGTACCTCCCGCCATATTTTCCAAAATGCCCGTCTTTATTTAACAGATATTTTTTAAGTGAGTTCATGGATTTTTTTGCTTATATTTTTTGACTTCATAATTGCAGTGCCGATTAAGACGGCGTTAACTCTGCTATCTAGTTTTTTCAGGTCTTCACGGCTATTTATTCCGCTTTCAGACACGATAATTTTATTTGTAGGAATTTTTCTAATCAGCCTGTTGGTGGTCTTCAAGTCGATTTTAAAATCAGTTAAATTGCGGTTATTGATGCCGATAATTTCAGCATTGGTTTTCAAAACTTTTTTGAGATCAGCTTCGTCATGCACCTCAACCAAGGCTTCCATTTTTAAACTTTCAACAATTTTTAAAAACTTTTTCAAACGCTCCGGTTCAAGAAGGTTTGCAATAAGTAAAATTGCATCAGCCCCATATTCGTGAGCTTTATAAATTTGATATTCTTCAACAACGAAATCTTTGCATAACACAGGCAACAAAGTTGCCTGTCTTGCAGCTTTTAAATACTCAAAGCTTCCATTAAAATACTTCTCATCAGTCAGAACAGAAATCGCACTCGCCCCATTTTTTTCATAAATTTTAGCGATTTTTTCAGCCTCACTTACAGACCCTTTTTTTATTACACCATTACTTGGCGACGCGAATTTAATCTCAGCAATCAAAGCTTTTTTGCCTCCCCTAAGAGCATTATATAGACTCCTTTTATCGCAACGCAGCATCTTGCTTGCAGCAATTTTTCTTAAAATATTTCCATTTTTTGCCATCTTGTATCCATCTTCCAGAGCCCTGGCTCTCCCAACCAATTTGAGAGCCAAAGCACAGTTTACGTAAACCAAATCGGCATGAGGACTCTTGCATTTTCCATCCAGAATATCCAAAGCGATTTTTCTATTAAATTCAGCATCGCCGCCACTAATTTTTTTAAAATTAACATTTTTTAATCCGAAATTTTCAGGACAGATCGTATACTTAAGAAATTTTCCGTTTTTAAGTTCAACCACGTCAGTCTTATCGCTTAAACTGACCTCGTCTAAACCGTCTCGCCCTCTCACGACGACCACATGTTTTTTACCAAGCAGTTTACAAGACTCAGCAATAAGCCGCATCCGGCCTTTAAAACTCGTCCCGATGACCTGCATCAAAGGGCAGGCCGGATTTAGCAAAGGCCCTAGAATATTAAATATAGTTGGCTTGCCAAAAACTTTTCTCGCCTCAGCAAAAAACTTCATCACAGGATGGAAATTGCGCGCAAAAATAAAAGCTAAGCCGTTTTGCATATACAAACGCTCCAATTCTTCAGGACTTTTATTGACCTCCACGCCCAACGACTCCAATAAATCAAAACTTCCAAACCTGCCACTTGCAGCCTTATTCCCATGTTTTGCAACTTTTACGCCAAGCTCCGCCAATATAAAACTCGCAATCGTAGAAGTATTTATTCTGGGCAAACCGGACCCGCCTGTGCCGCAAACATCAATACATCCGGGCATGTTTAAACGCTTAAGCATATGCGACAACATAAAATCCGCAAAAATTTTAACGTCACGCGCCGTCACTTTTTCCGGCGTAAAATTTTTCAAAAATTCAACCTGCTCTTCCACGGATAATTTTCCGCCAACCGAATCATTCAGAAATTTCTTGATTTGTTTTTCATTTAACATTGGCGAAATTTTTATTAACTACATTTTGAATCATTTTAAATCCGTTTCCGGATTTCATGGAAAGCACGGATTCCGGATGAAATTGAACACCCTCAATTGGCAATTTGTGATGCCTCATGGCCATAACCAATCCATCAGTTTTTGCGCTGACTTCAAAACAGGACGGCACCCTGTCGGCACACAAAGAATGGTATCTGCCAGCCAGAAACGGCTTATCCAAGCCTGTAAAAATAGTCTCCCCGTCGTGGTCTATCGGGCTGCTTTTGCCATGAACGGGTCTCACGAATTTTAAGCTTCCGCCAAAATATTCAATAAAAGCTTCATGCCCGAGACACACTCCAAACATAGGATATTTTGCGTGATATCGGTCAATAATTTTCATCATATTCCCTGCATTTTTTGGTACGGATGGTCCCGGAGAAAACACGATCAAATCAGGATCGATTTCAGCGATTTTTTCAAGTTCCACATTGTTTCGATACACCAATACATCGCATCCGAGTTGCTTAAAATAATCAACCAAATTGAAAGTAAAAGAATCGAAATTATCCACCAGAAATATTTTTCTAAATTTTTTCATAGTGCTCATAAAGTTGTGTCAAAGGTGGTTAAAAA
>CAYHSM010000128.1:0-3073 GCA_964359325.1 uncultured Candidatus Peribacteria bacterium | reverse complement strand
GCTCATGTTATAGGATTTAAAACTGCGTTGATTCAGTCGATTTTTTGGGTTGTTCTTTCTCTTATATTTGCCGCACTTGTGTTTATTTTTGTTGGGAACGACAAGGGGGCTGAATTTTTGAGCGCTTATCTGACCGAAAAAATGCTGTCCGTAGACAATTTATTTGTGATCATGTTGATATTCAGTTTTTTTAAGTTAGAAGAAAAATATCATCATAAGGTTTTGTTTTGGGGCATTTTAGGGGCCGTTGTTTTTAGAGGGATTTTTATTACCATGGGAGCTGTTGTTATCCATCAATTTTATTGGATTTTGTATGTTTTTGGTGCTCTTTTAGTCTACACTGGAATAAAACTTTTTAGCCAAAAGAAGGAAGAGCATATTGATTTTGAAAATAAGGGAATTGTGAAACTTGCCAAGAAATATCTTCGATTTTCTACGAATCATCACGGTGGCCATTTTATAGTAAAGGAAAATGGGAAATTTTATTTCACTTTGTTGTTTCTGATTGTTCTGGTCGTGGAGGCTACCGATATTTTGTTTGCTGTGGATTCTATTCCGGCTGCATTTTCGATTTCACAGGACAGTTTTATTGTTTACACATCAAATATATTTGCTGTAATGGGCCTGAGGGCTTTGTTTTTTCTTGTCGAAAATATTTTGCATAAATTCCACCATTTACTAAAAGGTTTGTCTTTTATATTAATTTTTATTGGAGCAAAAATGCTTGCCGGTGTTTTTGGCCTTCATATATCTTCGGTCGTTTCTTTGATTGTTATTCTCGTGGCGTTGGGACTTTCTCTTATCTTGTCGGTCGTTTTCCCGAAGAAAATTTAAGGCTTGGTATTATAATTGATTTTGTTTCACGCCGAAATGTATACTAAGTCCAGTTTTGGCTCAAAATGGTACTAGACCCGACTAGCCAGCCAAATGTATATTTTCCAAATACAATTTTGCCTGATGTAACAGAAAACTATTGGTTTTTGAGTATTTTTATTGACAGTGAGTATTCACTCACCTATAATTTTGGCTAATGAAAGTTGTAATAATGAAAATATGAATGAGGAGCATCAAAAATTGGTTATTTTCGAATCTAAAAAGATCAGACGAATTTGGCATCAAGAAGAGTGGTTCTATTCTGTGGTGGACATTGTAGTAGCTTTAACGGGAAGTCCCAGTCCTCGTCAATATTGGGGTGTGTTGAAAAGCCGAGAATCTCAGTTGTTAACAATTTGTTTACAACTCAAACTCGAAAGTATAGATGGTAAAAAATATCTTACGGATTGCGTAAATACCAAAAATGCTTTTAGGCTAATACAATCAATTTGAGATTTTTACAGCAACTCCTCCAAATCCAACATTTCATTAAGTGTGATTTGTTTGACGAATTCAGGCATGTGGGAAACGAGAATGACGGTTCCTTTGTAGTCATCAATTGCTTTGGCAATAATGGGTAAATGGCGGAAATTAATGTGATTGGTTGGTTCATCCAAAATTAGTAAACCTGGTTCTTGCAAAACGAAACGGGCATAACAGAGTAGACCTTTTTGTCCTTCAGAAAGGGATTCAATTTTATTTTTCATTAATTCGGAAGTAAGCAAGAAGTGTGCGCCGGTAGCATAAATTTTTTCATGCGATGGATTTTCCATTATTTCGGAAAGCGAATCGTATATAGTTTTACTGAAGTCTAAGCCTGAAAAGTCTTGTTGATAATATCCGACTTTTACTCCTTCGGAGATTCTCGTGCCTTTGGATTCACCAAGAGCTAATTCTTTAAGAAGGGTACTTTTTCCAATACCATTAGGTCCGATAATTTGCAGCTTACTGCGGCTGAAAAGTTTAATTTCTACTTTTTTTGGAATTCTCTTGTGTCCAACTATTACTCCAACTGAAGATATTCTTGATATAACTTCAGACCAGGGTTGGGCAGGAATAATAAAAGGTTTAATGGTTTTATCGTCGCGTCTGACATCAACCATATTGTCCTCATCGTCGCTTACTTCATCGCGGAGTTTACTGGCAAGTCTACGCATTTTACCTCCTTTATGTGCGAAAAAATTAATCTTATCTTTTCTATCCTGAATGTTCCTTTGTAGTTGAGCATTTTTTCTGTGTTCACGTTCGAGCTGGCCGGCTATTTGTTCTATTACGTCAAAGTAATCTCCAACATATTGTTCGACTTTTTTAGTGTAAACATCCAAATTTAAAACCCCATCTGTAAAAGAATTTAAAAAATTAGCGTCATGAGAGATAACTATTACGGTTTTTTGATAACCCATTAGAAATCCCGTCAAATGATTTATGCCTTCCGTATCCAGATTATTGGTGGGTTCATCAAGCAATAAAATATCCGGTTCTTGGATAAGCGCATACGCCAGCAGAAGTCTGGCTAACTGTCCTCCAGAAAAGTCTTTGATTTTTTTATTTAAGTCGGTAGAAAACTGTACTACTTCCAGCACGGTTTTTATTAATTTTTCCAGATTATATGTTTTTTCTAAAAATGCAGTTTCAAAATATTCCAAAACGGTACGTTCAAAAAATCTTTTTGGCATAACTTGAAGTCCAATGCCGATAGAGGCTCCATTAAGAACGTGTACTTTCCCGGAGATTGGACGCAGAGTCATGTCTTCGGTCATGTCTTCTTTCATGCCAGCCGTACCTAAAATCAATTTAAAAATTGTGCTTTTCCCCGCGCCATTTTGTCCCATAATGGTGATTTTTGCATTTTCACGGACAGAAAAACTTGTTTCATTCAGGATGGGTTTAGTGGCATCGTAGTGAAACGAAACCTTATCAAATCTTAAAATAACATTGCCATGATCCATATTTTTGTCATTTTGAAAATATTTAGTGCCAGCGGTCTTGGCGGATTTCAGATGGTTGTTGGTCTTGCAGCGCTTCCATTTTCATTCTTTGCGGGATTGTTTTGGGACAGGGTAGGGATTTTAATTCCGCTTTATGTTTCACTTGGTCTTACGGTTATTGCCTTCTTGATGTTGATGTTCGTTAAAGACACGAAGAAGGTATGTCGGATCATTTAAAATCATACCCCACCGCTTCTTTGATGTTTTTGAAG
>CAYHSM010000127.1:0-3158 GCA_964359325.1 uncultured Candidatus Peribacteria bacterium | reverse complement strand
TCCGTAAAAATATCTTTATATAAATAATAATCCAAAATCGGGAAGCTCTCGGTATATCCTATCTGTGTAGCAAAAACGCCATAAATCGGATCTTTTTTCTGATCCTCAATCATATCGCGACGACTTGTTGGTTTGTGTGTCTTCTTAAAATAAGATTCCAAGTTCTTCTTCTTTGTAAGTTCAATCAAAAAATCCCAAGCGATATCCGAATTTTCTGAATTTCTGGAAACGGTTTCAGCAAAATAATTGGCATACGTTACTCTTTTATCCTTAGATACATCAGGATCATAAATTTGAGGAATTAAAGCAATCCCAATATCTTTTTCATCAATAACGGTATCACTCTTATTTTTAAACAGATTGATTTGCTCGACAATATCATCATATAAATAGGAAAAACCTATAATCATGGAGACTTTTCCTTTTGCAAAAGCCTCAACTTCTTTTCCTTCAGAATCATCATCAACCATAAATTCATTCCAGGAATAATGCTTTTGAGATTCATCTGCAAAACTCACGAAAAATTTCAACGCTTCTATTCCCGGATATAAAGAAATCCCTCCTTGTTGCCCGGCAAAAATCGCTTCGGAAGCATTTTCATTATAAAATTTGGTGCCAAATTGCAAAAATAATAAATACAAAATATCAACGCCGCGACTTATATTGTCAGCTCTGCCCATAGCGATTCCGGAAACCTCGAAACGCTCCATGCTATTATTCGGTTTATTCAAAAGAGCAACATCTTCTTTTATGCCCTCCCAAGTCTTGGATGGACGTCCCCTTGTCGGAATCCGATCCTCAAAATGCGCTTTATTGTAATAGAGCGCTAACGTATCAACAGTCATGGGCAACCCATAAACTTTTTGCAGACCATCTTGATCGGTACGCACCAAATCTTTATAAGCCACGTCAACAAACATCCCGGAAAAATCATCAGGCGTCCCTTTATCCGCAGGCATTGGAGCTATCTTTTTATAATTACTCATAAACCACGTATTCTGCATTGAAAAAATATCCGGTCCCTCTCCTTCAGCCATTTCATTCAAAATAACACGCTGATATTCATTAAAATCCGAAAACTTTTTGTAATGAATCTTAAGTCCCGGATGATCTGCTTCATATTGTTTTATTATCGGATCCAAAATTTCCTCATCATCAAAAACTTTATAATATGTAAGCTCAATCCCGTCATAATTACCTTTTTTCTGGGCAGGAGTCTTTTTTCTGCAACCGCTTAGCGCAACAGTTGAGAATATGGAAAGAATCAACAAATATACAATAATTTTTTTCATGGGAATCAAATATTTAATAAACCGCGATGTTTACCGCAGCCACCGGATTTGGATTCACGAGGACAAAAAAGTTTATTGGGAGAAAAAAAAGTGTTTTCAATTCTTGAAATCTTATCACCTCCGCAAGTGATACAAGTCACATCAATAGGATGTTTTAAGAAAACCAAATGTTCAAAAATTGAGGAACAATTCTCACATTTAAATTGAAAAACGGGCATAGCAAAATATTATATGAAAAAAGCCCGCAACACAAGCGAGCTCTTTTCAAAAAACTTCTAAGCAGCAACCAACTCTTCTTCCTCTTCTTTGGTTTCGACTGTTCCCGGAATGGATTCCATCCCAATCTCTGGATTGCCGGTTTTAGTTTTCTTCCATGTCAGGATGTTGAGTTCATCGGTAACAATTTCCGTGCGGAAATGTTTATTCCCATCCTTATCTTCAAAAGAATGGTTAGACAATCTCCCCTCGATATAAACCGCCATGCCCTTTACCAAATACTCGCCGCAAATTTGCCCCAATTTGTCCCACGCCAAAATACGATGGAAATCCACCACCTCGCGCTTACTACCGTCACCATTGCGCAAGATACGATTTGTCGCCATAGGAAAGCTAACAACCGTATGCCCATTTTTTGTCTGCCTGAGCTCCGGGTCGGCAGCGAGATGCCCTATCAGCATCACTCGATTCAAACTCCTCATAAATAAGGGGGTTAAGAAATATGCATCACCTTCATAGCAACCAAAGTTAAAATTTTCTTAAAATCTTGCGAAATTTCATAGATTTAGCCTTTCCTTGTAAGAAAAATCATGGCAAAATATACTCCCGATATGTTTACAGGAATTATTAAAGAACTGGGCAAAGTTAAAAAAATCACAAAAAGCTCACAAAGCGCAACTTTTGTCATACAAGCGAAATCCATTCTCAAAAACAAAAAAATCGGGGAATCGATAGCCGTAAACGGCGTTTGCGTCACCATTACAAAATTAACCAAAGGAAATTTTGAGTTTGAAGCGATCAAAGAAACTCTTGATATAAGCAATCTCAAAAGTCTAGAAATAGATGACGAAGTAAACCTGGAACCGGCGCTTACACTAAATCAATCTCTCGATGGACATCTGGTGCAAGGGCACATTGATACAGAAGGCACAGTTGAAAATTACAACGAAAACACTCTGACAATCAAATTTCCAAAACAAATATCAGACTGTCTGGCGTTCAAAGGATCAATAACAGTAAACGGAGTAAGTCTCACTATCTCAGACCTGCAAGATTCCACATTTTCCGTTTCCTTAATTCCTCATACTCTCAAAAACACCAATTTAAAAAATCTCAAAAAAGGAGACAAAGTAAATCTAGAAGTGGATCTGATAGCTCGTTATCTTAAAAATTTACTGGATAAAAAAGACAACGAAGCCAAATATGAATTTTTGAAAGATCGTAATTTAATCTAAAGCCAATGCAGACAAACAATACGAAAATCCAAAAGCCCAATGGCAAAAACTTAAAAATAGCGATTGTTCTGCCCTATTTTAATGAAAAACTAGGTTTGGAATTATTGAAAAATGCAAAAGAGGAACTGCTAAAAAATAATGTGCAGGAAAAAAATATCGCAATTATACGCGTAGCCGGAGCTTTGGAAATTCCATTCGCTTGTAAAAAAATCATTGGCAAGATGAAACCCGACGCTATAATCGCCTTGGGAGTAGTAATCCACGGAGAGACAAGCCATTTTGAACTTGTGACAAACACAACTTATCAAGGACTGATGAAAGTTCAATTGGATACCGGAATCCCAATATCATTTGGTATACTTGCATGTGAGAATATTGGACAAGCAAAAAAACGTATAAACAAAGGCCGCGAGGC
>CAYHSM010000126.1:0-3162 GCA_964359325.1 uncultured Candidatus Peribacteria bacterium | reverse complement strand
ATGGAGAATACGAAGGAATTAAACAAGAAATCGGCAAAAAACCGGAAAGGGATCCTGATTTCGGCCCAAAAAAATTAGGCCCGGCGGGAGCAGTGGCAGTGGGAGTCCGCGCGCCACTCATAGCTTTTAATGTCAATCTTGCAAGCAATGATCTATCTCTTGCCAAAGCCATCGCAAAAAAAATCAGATTCAAAGATGGAGGATTTAAATGTGTGAAAGCTTTGGGATTTGAATTAAAAGATCGTGGAATTGTTCAAGTTTCAATGAATTTGACTGACTTTAAAGAAACAAATGTCCAAGTTGTATTTAATGCTATTAAAAAAGAAGCGAAAAAATGCGGTGTGGAAATTTTGGAAAGTGAAATAATAGGGCTGATCCCGGAAGAATCTCTGATTGAAGCCTCAAAATATTATTTGAAAATCAGTCCGGCTTTTAAGCATGATCAAATTTTGGAACAGAGCTTGGCTAACAACCCGCCTCAGGCGGGCCGTCCCACTCTCCCCTCGTTTTTAGTCCATCCATCATCTGTCCTCCCCTTCCTCGATTCCATAGCTTCCAAAAACCCCACTCCGGGCGGCGGCTCAGTTGCAGCTTTAACCGGCGCACTCGCGGCAGCTCTTGTCTCAATGGTTGCAAATCTCACTTTAGCCTCGCAAAAATACGCAAAAGTTCACAATGAAATCAAAAAAATTCTCGCAAAAAGCGAAAAATTAAGACAAGAACTTTATGATTTAATAGAAAAAGATGCTCAAAGTTACAACAAAGTCATACAAGCGTACAAAACGAAAAACCAAAATCTAATTCAAAAAGCCTTAAAAGAAGCAGCTCTAACTCCTCTCAAAACCGCCCAAACCGCAGCAAAACTCCTGGGACTCATTAAAATCGTAACAAAAAAAGGCAATAAAAACGCCTCCTCAGACTGCGGCGTAGCTCTCCATCTGGCCAACGCAGCAATCAAAAGCGCCTTACTAAATGTTGATATAAATCTAAGTCTCATCACTGATAAAAAATTCAAGACAAGAATCAAAACTTCATTCCCGAGAATGTGATTGCAAATTTTCAATAAACCTCTATACTAAGCCCTGCTCTTAAATGAGTTTTGAGTGATCGCCCCGCCGTAAGGCAAGGGAGGAAAGTCCGAACACCACGGAAAATCGTAGCCGCTAACAGCGTGCCACATGATCCTTTAAAGATCAGGTAGGGAAAGTGCCACAGAGACTATACTAGCTCATCCGCAAGGAAGGGCCAAAGGTGAAAAGCCCCGTTTAGCGGGGAAACTCGGAGCGATCCGAGGGATGGTAAACCCTACGAGGTGCAAGGTGAGATGGAAAGGTTAGGTAATTCCAATTGTGCTCTAATCTTCTCACTGCAAGAGTTGTTTTAAATTCCGGGCAACCGGAAAACATGGTCAATAAAGGCGTAATATGCCAGCATTGATCTCCAAAAACAACCACAAGATAGATGATCACGCCCGAAGGGGACACAAAATTCGGCTTATGAGAAACTCATTTAACAGAGCAAACAGGAATTCATTCCTGCTTTGCTCTCTTCCCCCTCCCCCTTGATAGGGGGAGACCGGGAGGGAGCAGATAAAATACCACCCCTCTTTGAAATGATAACCGACCTTTATGTATAGACCTCGTGTCCGAATATACAGCAAAAAGACAGCAAAAGCGACACGTCTACAAAATGTTAAACGGTAGGGGGAGTCTTGGAGTAAAATACTGGAAAAAATTGCCTTCCAGCTGTTGCCTTCCAGCACAAAAAACGCTAAAGTAAGCCCATGAAACGTTTTGAAATATTTTTTGGCTTAATCAAAATTCCAACAGATTTTCTGATGACAGTCATAGCCTTTCTTTTGGCGTACAAACTTCGTCTCATTACCGAACCAATCGCAGGAATCGCCAAAGCAATTGACTTAACAGTCCTCCCAACAACAGAACAATATCTTATTTTTAGCGCAAAAGCCGCAGCCGCATTAATCCTCGTTTTTGCAATCGGCAAAATGTACGCCCTAAAAACCACATCCAAATTCTCCAAAGAAATCAAAGAAACCATCTATCTGTGCATAATTTGGGCCGCAATCATAATCAGTTATTTCTTTTTCATCAGAACATTCCCATTTTCACGCCTTGCTATCATTTACAGTTGGGCATTAACAATTATTTTTACAATTTTGGGACGCGCCATAATCCGTATAATCCAAAAAGGTTTTTTGCACATGGGAATCGGCCAACGCCGCCTGCTTTTTATTGGAAATAACAACATAACAAAAGAAATCAGCAAAAGCCTAAGCAGAAATCCAAGCTACAAAATAATCGGACTGATCGGCAACTCGACGCCGGGAACAAACATCAAAATCTTAGGTGGAATAAGCCAACTGCAGTACATCATCAATCATCAAAAAATTGATGAAATAATACAAACAAAATCCGATTTCACGGAAACGCAGGACGAAGATATTTTGGAATTTTGCGAATTAAATCAAATCGATTACAAATTCATCCCTGACTTGCTTGATGTACGACGCACAAACGTAACAATTGAAACCATCGGAGACATCCCGATCATAAGCCTCAAACCAACACCTATGGATGGCTGGGGCAAAGTGATAAAACGCCTTCTCGATATAATAGGAGCGATAATAGGACTTATTATTTCCTCTCCAATTTTTTTATTAACTGCGATCGCAATCAAACTCAATTCAAAAGGTCCGATATTTTTTACGAAACTGGAAGACGGCTCTTATGCAAAAAGGGTTGGCAGAAACGAGAAGTTATTCAAATGTTATAAATTCCGTTCAATGTATCACAATACTCATCACTTGAGATACACGGAGCTGTCGGACAAAAATCTTCGCAAGGATGGTCTACTGATGAAAATCGCAAATGATCCGCGCGTAACTAAAACGGGAAAATTCATCCGTCGTTATTCCATAGATGAATTACCGCAACTTTGGAACGTACTTATCGGGAATATGAGCCTTGTCGGCCCGCGTCCACATCTACTTGAAGAAGTTGCTAATTATAAAAAACATCATCACTTTGTATTTAATATAAAACCCGGGTTAACCGGCCTCGCTCAAATAAGCGGCAGATCAGACCTGAACTTCGAAGACGAAGCCAAACTCGATCGTTACTACATCGAAAACTGGTCACTCTT
>CAYHSM010000125.1:0-3171 GCA_964359325.1 uncultured Candidatus Peribacteria bacterium | reverse complement strand
ATAGGCACTTGCAATATCGTCGAATCCATAATTATGATTATAATGGTTTGATAATAAGATTGTCAAGCTCGTGTATAGGACGCCCAGAAGACCAATTTTTGTTATACTTCATATATGAAAAAACAAATCGTTAAACCAGTTCTCAAGTACAATGTCATTTTTGACCCCTGCGAAGAAGGGGGCTTTACCGTAACTGTTCCAAAGCTTCCAGGAGTCATTACGGAAGGCGATACCTTTGAAAAAGCATTCGCCAATGTTCAAGATGCCATAGAAGGCTATCTCCAAATCCTCCACGAAGCCGGAGAAAATATTCCGGAACCAGACGAAAAAACATTCACCGCCATGGTCGATGTCCGCTCTCCTTTTGGAGCATTTGCCGGCGCCTAATATGGGAAGACTACCCAATCTTAATTCAAGAAAGGTCGTTAAACTTCTTAAACGCCACGGATTCATGGAACTACGACAAGTCGGCAGCCATTTACACTTATATCATTCAGAAAAAAAACTAAGGGTCACCGTGCCAATGCACAATAAAGACCTGAAACGAAAGACTCTGGCCAGTATTCTCCGGCAATCGCAGATCAAACTGTAACATTTTCGTTTACGCTAACACTTATCTCAACCAAACGGCGAACAAGCAAAAACCAATATTATTTTGTTAGTCCTTTACTTCTCAAGCACGATTTATAACGTGCATCATAAACCTTAATCGCTTGACTTCCATCATTTATGTCTTTTGCTTTGTCAACAGCTTCTTCGTTACACTGTTTTACTATCTGGCTTGGTTTCCATTGAAACCAATAAAATAAACCTCCTAAAATTGTTAATATTACAATAATTATTAACCAATATTTTTTTAACTTTCCCATAGGGTTTTATTTAAATAATTTTTTTT
Source organism: uncultured Candidatus Peribacteria bacterium (assembly GCA_964359325.1). Classification (GTDB taxonomy): domain Bacteria; phylum Patescibacteriota; class Gracilibacteria; order UBA1369; family LOWO2-01-FULL-3; genus JACRIB01. Next base: position 2,276 of record CAYHSM010000125.1, on the reverse strand, counting down.
GCTTGCGGACCGGCTGGCCCGTGTTAGGCGATGTTAAAAATATCTTCCTCCAATTTATTAAAGGCTTTTTTAAAGTCTTCAAAATACCGTTCTATAACAAAAAAATATCTATCTTTTTCAAATTTCATACCTAGGGACTTTTTGCCTAACATAGCAATTGTACAATTTTTTTGGGGAAAATATCCATGAGCCATACCACATCTTAAAATTTCATATATTTTTTTGTGTTTTTGGCGAAATCTTTTATATTCTCCACCTAAATAGTTATCAAAAAAACCATTGAAGTTTTTTGTACAGCAGCTTTTCCCTTTGTGGCCATATATCAATTTTCCAGCAAACTCTGTGTAGCATAACAATGCTAATGCGCATAAAAGATTTCCGGCGCTATTTCCTTTTTTTGCTAAATTAATTTCCCTTTCAATATCAGAATATATAAAAGATTTCGCCTGTTTAAACTCATCATGACTAATCATAAAGACATTTTTAATTTCGCCTAACTCGTTATCATGCGAAAAGTTTTCATAATTTAGACAATAAATAGTATATTATACGTAAATATAATAACTTTATTCATATTCAAACCATCTTAATCATAACTATTTTTAAAGGCTTATGCAAACAGAACTACAAAAAACAGAACGGGAATTAAAGTGACCAGGAATCTATATAAATAGATTCCCGACTGCGCGGGAATGACAGTAAGCACATATAAATCAAACTGCGAAACTTGCATATTTATAAAATAATTACTTCAATTATTTAAATAATTGAAGTAAAAATCTTATGAGACTTTCTGTTCATCAACAAATATTGTTACACCCAACTGCGCCATTTGCCTTTGATCCAACCTTCCATAAACCAGACCACTTCGCAACCGGCGATAATGAGTGGCAACCTGGTATCCGCTGGCAAACATGGCTATGGAACGATAAACCGCTAGGACTCAAATTTGTAAATGAAGGAAATGTCGATAATCCCTCGATAACGCTTCATATATATTCAAAAATAAAACTCCCTCAAAAATCTGTCGATGTTTTGATCCGCGAAATCCGCTACCGCTATAACCTCGACTTAGATCTGCATCTTTTTTATCGTCGATTTGAAAAAGATAAAATTCTTGGCCCGATTATCGAAAAATGGCAAGGCATGAGACCGGGCCACTCAAGTTCTTTCTACGAATATCTGATCATCGGCGTCGTTCTCCAAAACGCCACCGTCCGCCGCTCGATCCAAATGTTTAAAACGCTTATAGAAAAATATGGCACTAAACTTGAGTTTGACGGCAAAACGCTTTGGTGTTTCTGGAAACCCGGAAAACTTCACAATGTTTCAGAAGAAGAGCTGCGGTCTCTTAAAATCGGCTACCGGGCAAAGTTTATTAAGAAAATTGATGACTATTTTTACTCTGGGCTAATTGATGAACAAGAATTGAGAACAAAAGACCGAAAAACCCAGATGGAAGAATTATTAAAATTGTACGGAGTCGGTCCGGCAACCGTCTGGTATCTTTTATTTGACGTATTTCACCGTTGGGATTTCTTTGAACATATTTCGCCTTGGGAACAAAAAATTTATTCAAAACTATTTTTTGATAGGAATCCCGATAACCCTGTTCCTGTAGATAAATTGCTGAAATACTTTGAACGATATGAAAAATACAAACAGCTCGCCGTCCATTATATTTGGGAAGACTTGTGGTGGAAACGCAAAAACGGTAATATTCCCTGGCTGGAAAAATTAATCAGGATTTAATCTATGAAAATTTTAGTTTTCACCGAAGGTACTATTTTGATGAATAAAACTTCTGATTCTGTAGATGATTATTCAAATTATATTCCGGTCGGGAACGCGGTCCAAAAATTAACAGAATGGAAGAAGCAGGGAGCAATAATTTGTTATCTTTCTTCTAGAAGAGTTAAACCTGAAATTGAAGCAATTCAATCTGTTCTAAGAAAATATAATTTCCCCGATGCTAACAACCTATATTTCCGGCATCAAGAAGAAGAATATAAAGACGTAGCCGAAAAAATTGAGCCTGACATTTTAGTTGAAGACGACTGCGAAAGCATCGGCGGAAAAGTAGAAATGACTTACCCCTATATTAAGCCGGAGCTGAAAAACAAAATTAAATCTGTTGTCATTAAAGAATTTTCCGGAGTGGATAGTCTTCCTGACAATATCTCCAAACTAGGCTAGAACTTACTCTTGCCAAACGGCAGTGACGTCAATCTCGGAAAACTCCACCGCCGGGTTTTCGCGGTAGACTTTGTTGACGA
>CAYHSM010000124.1:0-3194 GCA_964359325.1 uncultured Candidatus Peribacteria bacterium | reverse complement strand
TCAAAAGCAATTCCGTTCCCGGGAACGAAATTCTCCTCGTCCAAGCCAACATCAGATTAAAATTCAGCCGCCCGCCTGCCCGTCGCACCCGTAACACCCGCCGCAGGCGTAGCCTCTGGCATGGTCGCACCCCCACCTAAGGCGGGTGGCCTCTGGCGTGGGGAACGAAACAACCAAAACTACTCCAAAACTACTCTAACCCCTTGCCCCAATCTGTTAAAAATGCTATAATATAAGGATTTAATAAAAACAAAAATCCAAATTTAGATGTATAAACTGGAGAAAATATTTAGGACAGCTGTTCAGTACCATGCTTCGGACATCTTTATTGCAAGCGGAATAAAACCGACACTGCGCATCAACGGTGATCTCGTAAAGATAGAGGAGCATCCTGTTTTGACAAAAAAAATGGCTGAGGAATATCTTCTGGAAATCCTGACAGCCGAACAAAAAAAGAAATTTGAGCAAAGTTTGGATATAGACTTTTCCTTGGATCTCGAGACAATAGCCAGATTCAGAGTAAATATGTTTGTTCAACGAAAAGGCATATCGGCTGCATTCAGGCTAATTCCTGAAACGGTACTCTCAATGGATGAATTAGGCTTACCGATTCAAATGAAACGCGCCACTTCATTCAAAAACGGACTGATAATCATAACAGGCCCGAGCGGTTCCGGTAAAACCACAACGCTGGCCTCAATGATAAATGAAATAAATCGCAATCAAAAAAAACACATTATTACAGTTGAAGATCCAATCGAATATGTGCATCAAAACAATCAATGCATCATCCAGCAAAGGGAGGTGGGCGTTCACACTCACAGCTTCCAAAAAGCCCTACGCGCATCTCTGCGCGAAAATCCCGATGTTGTAATGGTTGGGGAAATGCGCGACCTTGAAACAATCCAGCAAGCCCTCACAGCAGCGGAGACAGGACACTTGGTCTTTGCAACTCTGCATACAATGGGCTGCGCGGAATCCATAAATCGTATTATCGATTCGTTCCCTGCAAATCAACAAAATCAAATACGCACACAGCTCGCGGAGACTTTAAAAGCGGTATTTTGGCAAACTTTGATAAAAACAAAGGATGAAAAAGGACGCGTGGCAGCGATTGAAATAATGTTCTGCAATAACGCCATCTCCAACATGATCAGGAAATCATCAGCTCATCAAATAAATTCAGTCATTGAGACATCAACAAAAGAAGGCATGCAAACAATGAAAAAGTCATTAACGGATCTCTTGCAGGCCAATTTGATCAGTGAAGAAAACGCTCTGGCAAATATGCCTAAAGAACTTGAAACTTAACAATGAAAAAAATCTTTACCACAATCGGTCTGACAGCAATAACAAGCGGAATTTTATTAAGCCTATTTTTAAGTTTTAATTTGGAAAATATAACTGCACATGCGGAGGACAGTCTATCTGATGCCACATTCGATGTACAAAAGAATTTGACTCTCGATACCAACGAACAACCAAAGAAATATTTTGATGACGAAGAAAACACCCCAATAGTCAGCTTCATACTCTCGGTAATAGACTTTGCCACAATCATAGTGGGCTCTATAGCCATGATTTTATTGATAGTTGCAGGATTTATGTTCATGTTTGCGCAAGGGGAACAACAGCAAGTGGATGAAGCCAAAGACATTGTAAAATACGCGGTTATCGGACTGATATTAATATTCCTTTCATACTTAATAACAATTTTCGTACAATCTATATTTATCGCAGACTAAAATGCCGCTAATGCGGCATTTTCCGTTCTTCCCATGAAAAAATTCCTCGCAAAATCAGCCTTATACGCAATAATCAGCATCATTTTGATGCCGATGTTTTATGCGTTAGAGACAAATGCACTCACGGCAGAAGAAATTTTAAGTCTGGGCAAACCTTTTAAAGATGGCTTAAAGCCATGCGTGGAAGAATTAGTAAAGAATGGGGAAGAGCCAGCCGGAACTCCTAAATATAAAGATGGCCCGGACGCAGGCTATTTAATTATGGTAATAGAAGAACCTCTAAATATCGAACCGACCAAGCTTCCAGATGGCGACTACGTCGTCCGTCGTTGTTTCCGCAACACTTTTCAGTACACAATCCCTGGCGGCCAGTCTGCGACATTGCCATTTTTTGCAAAAGAATGTTCAGATACAGCAAAAACCTTAGCTAACACCTACAAATATAAAGATAAAAATGATCCTTCCGCTCAAGCCAAATTCTCCTGCAGAGAAGTCCAAGTCATCCTCACCAAAGGCGGCACAATAGCAATCTACGGCTATATCGGCATGATATATCGCTGGGGCGCAAGCATAGTCGGCATCATCGCAGTAACAGTAATAATTTTAAGCGGAATCCAAATTTCAGCAGCGGGCGGAGACGCGGAAGCAGTCGGCAGCGCAAAAAAACGCATACTCCAATCCATCGCAGGCATTATCGTACTATTCCTTTCAGGATTAATCCTTTACACAATCAATCCGACATTCTTCACACAAACCCCAACACCTTAAACATGAAAAAAATCATACTTACAATATTGCTGACAATCTTAACAACAGTCTCTCTGGGAATAACCACTGCATATGCTGTTAATCCGCCGGTGATCCCTCAACCTCACAGTCTACCCGGCCCTGACAGCACAGATGCGCAAAAGGCTTTGACAGAAGGTGTGCTTCCAAAATTCGCAGTAGCTTTAACAGGTTCGGTTTCCGCAATTGCTCTACTTTTTTTAATAATTGCCGGAGTAAAATTTGCAACTGTATACGGGAATGAAGAAGACGCGGAAAAAGCCAAAAACCAGGTTATTTTTGCATTAATCGGACTATTTATAGCTTTAATGGCTTATACTATAGTAACGATAATAGTTAATTTTGAATATGAAGGCGCCCAAGGCGCCTTAAGTCCCCCCCCACCCCCACCAGCAGCAGCAGCACAACCATAATAACTAATGAAAAAACTATTCTTACTCACAATCAGCGCCATAATAATGAGCATACTGCTATCTTCTCAGTTGGCATTGGCCGGAACCAAGGTGGTAAATGAAGCTTGCACAATGAACTCGGAATGCGTGAAGGGATTGCTGTGCTTTCAAGAAAAAACCGGAGAAGCGGTATGCACCAACGCACTTGATGTCCTCACTAAAAGAGCTTCAAAACCAAACACCCCTACCACCAACATCGCCAAACTTCCCG
>CAYHSM010000123.1:0-3211 GCA_964359325.1 uncultured Candidatus Peribacteria bacterium | reverse complement strand
TATTCCTCAGCCAATTTAAGGCCTTTTTTTTCTAGTGCAGCCTTAACTTCCGTTAGGGCTTTTTTACCAAATCCGCGCAAGTTTGACAACTTACTTTCCGTACATTTGGATAATTGTTCGATTGAGCCGATTCCTCCATTGATTAAAGCGTTGAGAGTTCTTGGAGAAAAGCCCAGGATTTCTATTGGCGTATAAGATTCTTGTGTTGGTTTGTTTGCTTCTTGTTCACGTTCGCGTTCCAAAATAGATTTTATGTCTGACATGTAGTGTTCTTCTATGAGAACATTTTCAGTATTGAAGAAATTGAAATATGACTGCATGACATTTGATGAGAACTTGAGAGCATCTTCAGGAGAAATAGCTCCATTCGTTTGAATTTCGAGCGTTAATTTATCCAGATTTGTCATCTGTCCGACACGTGTTGCCTCTACGTCATAGCGAACTTTTTTAACAGGAGAATAAAGCGCGTCCATTAATATAATTTGAGGATCTTTTTCTTCTTTTTGTCTAACTGTTGCAGGAACATAGCCAACACCTTTTTCAACTCTCATCTCTATTTTTAGTTTTGAACCTTTTTCAATTGTGCAAATGTAGAGATTAGGGTTTAAAATTTCTATTTCTGATGGACATTTGATGTCTTTTGCTAGAATTTCGCCGGCTTTGGAAGCTTCCAATGTCATAAGGGAGATTCCAGGTGTGCTTTTTTGTATTTCCAATAATTTCAGGTTTAATGTGATGTCGAGGACACTTTCTTTTACTCCGGTTACTGTTGAATATTCGTGGCCTATACCATCAATTTTAATTCCGGAGACGCAGGCTCCAGGTAGGGAAGAGAGAAGTACTCTGCGTAAAGCATTGCCAAGAGTTACGCCATATCCTGTAGGAAGCGGACTTAATGTGAATATTACATGATTAGGGCCGATATTTTCGGTCTTTAACTTAGGGATTCCTATGTCTTCTTGGATTTGATGCATTTTTATAGTGTTAAGTGTTAGAAGTTGCGAAGTTGCTACTTGAGGGAGAGTGCAAATGCAAGCTTCGTTACTGTTATTTAGAATAATACTCTGTGATCAGTTGATGCTCTATGATGTTTTCGATGTCGTCTTTGTCCGGAATTCCCATTACTTCGCCTTTAAGGCCCGGCAAATCCGCTTTAAGCCATTTTGGTGCTTTATATTTTGCTTTTTTTATTTCTTCAAAAATTTTGGAAGTTTTGCTTTTTTCGCGAACTTCGAATTTGTCGCCTACCTTTACAATGATAGATGGTGTATTTACTTTTTTGCCGTTTAATAATATGAGACCATGGCTAGCCAATTGGCGAGCTTGCGGTCTTGTTTGCGCTAAACCCGCTCGATACAAGACATTATCAAGTCTTTGTTCTATTAAAGATAAATATTTTACGCCTGTTACTTCAGTACTCTTTGTAGCCATTGTGTAGTATTTTTTTGATTGTTTTTCCGTTAATCCAAACATAAAACGAGCTTTTTGTTTTTCACAAAGCTGTTTTGAATATTCAGACATTTGTGCAAAACGTTTTTGTCCGTGCTGGCCAGGTTTAAAATTCTTTTTGCTGTAAGCTTTGTTTTTGCTTTCGCCATTAGTAAAGAGAGCTACTCCTAATCTTCTTGAAAGTCTGGTTACCGGGCCTGTGTATCGTGACATAAGTGTTGTTAATTATTGGGATAATGTGTTTTGCCTGCGGCAAAACCTTGATTGATAGTCCCGAGCGGAGCTCGGGATTTTAAACTCTCCTGCCTTTCTTTTTGCGGCAGCCATTGTGGGGGATAGGAGTGACATCATTTATAGAGATGATATCCAATCCGCTTGAAACCAATCCTCTAACAGCTTGTTCTCGGCCGCTGCCAACTCCTTTTATGTATACATGTACTCTTTCTAATCCGTAAACTTTAGCTTTTTCTACTGCGTTTTCCGCTGAAACTTGAGCTGCATAAGGGGTGGATTTCCTTGCTCCCTTAAAGCCGCTTGCTCCAGAGCTGCTCCAAGCCAATACTCCTCCGTTTTGATCAGTCAATGTGACAATCGTATTATTGTAAGATGCTTGAACATATGCGTTGCCCATTTGCACATTTCGTCTTTTAGTTTTGCTCTTTTTTACGGCTTTTACCTCTTTTTCTTCGCCAGCCTTTTCGGCTTTTTTAGGCGCTTTTTCATCTACTTTATTTTCAATTTTTTCTTCCGCCATGTTTAAAAAAAATTATTTAGTTACTATTTTCTTATTTGCAACTGTCTTTCTCTTTCCTTTTTTTGTGCGACAATTGTATCTTGTGCGTTGTCCTCTGACCGGTAGGCCTTTTTTGTGTCGGATTCCGCGATAACATCCAACTTCCTGTAATCTTTTTATGTCCATTGCTATTTTTCTTTTTAGATCGCCTTCCGTAGCGTATCTCGCGATAATGTCGCGCAAAATTGCTATTTCAGGTTCGCTTAATTCCTCAACTTTTTTGTCTATGTTGACATTTGCTTCTTTAAGAATTTTTGCGCTTAAATTTCGTCCTATTCCATAGATTGCCGTTAATCCGACTTCTATGCGTTTTTCTTTTGGTAGATTTACACCTGCTATACGAGCCATTTTTAGTCTTTTTATTGGATTAAACTCTAAGTAGTCGGCATTCTTGGGGGAAGAATGCTGACTACTCAAAATTTAATTACCCCTGTCTTTGTTTGTGACGCCTATTATCGCATATAACTCTTATCACCCCTTTACGGCGAATAACTTGACACTTTTGACAGATTTTTTTTACTGATGCTTGTACTTTCATGATTTTTTTCCTGTATGGCGATAAGTTATGCGCCCTTTGTTAAGGTCGTATGTGCTTAATTCTACCGTTACCTGGTCACCTGGAAGAATTTTTATGTAGTGCATACGCATTCTTCCTGATAAATGTGCGTTGATTAGTCTACCATCTGTTAATTCGACTTTGAATTCTGTATTCGGAAGCGCCTCAATGACGACCCCTTCCACTACGATAGCCTCCTCTTTGCCCATTTAGATGCCCTTAAGCAATTTTTGATAAAAAAAGCGTTTGGATTTTACATTATAAGCCCAGGTCGTGCAAGTGATTTTTTATTGAGTGAGAATTTCGGTTCCATTTTGGGTTATCAAAATGGTGTTTTCGGCCTGTACCGCATCTGATCCGTCAGCCGTGACTATAGTCCATTTATCTTTTAAGGTTTTCAGATGATTAGTCCC
>CAYHSM010000122.1:0-3239 GCA_964359325.1 uncultured Candidatus Peribacteria bacterium | reverse complement strand
CGGATAAATCAATAAGGCTCGTGCACGGCGCGGCCTGGCATACTGCCGTGGCTGTGGTAGTAATGGTTGAAGGCAGAGTGCCGTTGTTGTCTATTGAGTATTGATAGACGGCGTTAAGAATGGTGTTGACGTCGGCCCGGCGCTGGGCGTTCCGCGTGTCGCCTAATTGTTTAGTGGGGTTAATGGCGATAATGACGATACCGGCCAAAATAGCGATGGCGGCCACGACCAGAAGAATCTCAAGAAGGGTGAAACCGCGACGAGAGAGAAAGAGAGAGAGAGATTTGGGCAGAATTTTTTTCATTTTTATATTCCTGTTTATATTCCTCAAATGAGTATACAACATTTTTAGAATGTCAACCCTTTCTTGTCAAGAGTAAATTTTTTAATTGCCGGGTTACCTAGCAAAGATTTCATCTGAATAATGGCAATTTCATTTAGATTGATTAACCTTTCTGGTTGTGAAATTTTTTGTCTAATGAATTCTGCATTTAATGTTTCCAAATTGGCCAATACGACCAGTTGAGTAACATCAGAATAATCGCGAATATTCCCCTCTTTATTAATATTTTCATTTCTCCAATCTTTGGCGGTTTTACCAAATAATGCCACGTTTAGCACGTCTGCTTCATTGGCGTAGATTATATTGGCTGATTGTCTGGATATGTGCGGTGGAATCAAACGTTCCTTAATCGCATCGGTGTGAATTTTGTAGTTGATTTTTGTTAAAGTTCTTTTGACATTCCATCCAAGCTCTAATCGTTTGCTTTCTTCATCCTTCAGTCTCTGAAATTCTTTGATTAGATATAGTTTGAATTGAGGGCTGATCCACATCCCAAACTCAAAAGCGATATCTTTATGTGCGTAAGTGGCGCCATATCTGCCAGCTGTCGCACGAAGACCAATAGCATTTGTTTTTCCTACCCACTCTTTTACACTTATTTTATAACTGTTAAGACCTGCCTGGCTTCTAATTATGGCAAATTCGCCATAATTAAAATTAGGGTTGTTTATTTTTTCCCATATCCCAAGAAACTCAACGGTATTTCTATTCCTCAACCAATCTGAAATAAAAAAGTCTCCGTCTTTTGCTTTCAGCATATCAGTCAATGATATGTAGTCGCTATTTAGTCTAGGAATTATAGTAATTTCTATTCCTTGAACAATAATTTTTTTATTTTTATTCATATCAAAAACTATCTTATCAAAAATCCGCTACTTCCTGCCAGGACGTCACATTGATATTGGGATTGATTGCATCTATAGTAATTTTAACTTTTCTGACCACGGTACCGACTAAGCCGATGGCAGTAATCGTCCGATTTTGTCCCCCGTCATTGGTAACCGTATAGGCGCATGTTCCCTGACCGAGCGAGAGATTCCCGGTGCCGGTAAAGGAGGTAGAATCGCGGATTTGCTGGAGAGCCTCTTCACTGCAAGCGTTAGCCAGCGCTTTGGCCTGACTGGATTGTTCAAGCGAAAAACTACTTTTGCTGCTGCCTAAACCAAGCCAAAGTACCGCTACCGCAATTGCCATACCCACAGCACCGATAACTAAAACGGTTATTAGTACAATATACCCTTTTTGACTGTTGCTACCGTAATGTTGCGTTTCCATAAAATGTTTTATTGTAATCATATTCATTTCTGCCGGAGGGATTGATGTGTGTGATAGTAAATTGAATCCGGACGGTTCCGGGCGTGCCGGGGCGGGAGAGGTTTGTAAACGTCAGGCCGGAAGCAACTACCCGGGAATTTGTCAGGGCAACGGAATTTTGACGTATGATTCCGGCCGAGAGATCGAAAGCGGTGGTAAAATTAATATCAGTGGCGTTACGGCCCGTTTGGGTGATCAATTCCATCACCCCAACCCCTTGTTGTTCTACTTCTGAAATGGTTTGGTTTTTAACCCGCGACTGCATAAGAAGCGGGAGGATAGCAGAAACCGACAAAATCATTGCCCCGACAATACCTATATATAATAGTAGCTCAATGAGCGTAAAGCCTTTGTTAGCTTGTAGGTTGTAAGTTATAGGTTGTAGGTTTTTCATTGTGCACAACAACAGGTATCATGGCTTGGGTCGCCGGGAAAATTGGTAACGCAGATGGAATCACCGCCGGATTCATATGTCTCGCTGTAATTTGTACATTGCTGCGTATTTTGGCGGCACGTACCGGTACTGTATCCGCCCAGAGATACGCAGTACGCGGCGCACGAGCTCGGCGGGCCTCCTCCACCAGAAGAGGCTTTCCAGTTGGTAAGATATGTCACGGCCTGGACAAGGCCTCCTCGCTGGGGGTTTTGCTGCCAGGTGATACTGGATGTTATAGATTTTCTGTTTGCATCAACGGTTGAAATTGTTATGGCGCGGCTAAAAATATCGCTCGTATCCGACGCTCCTGATAAATTCCATTGATTTCCCGTCGTCGTCAGTCCAAACGTGCCGTCGGTGAGATTGGAAAAATTGGCATCGCGGATATTTCTGACTGCCTCCAAGCCTTCATCGGCCAGCGTTGCCGCCCTGGCTCTTTGTCCGGCCAAAGCCGTACTTTGCTCACCATAGATTAAACCACCAATTAATCCTGTGACAATAAGTGAAAAAACCGCCACGGCTAAAAGCACTTCCACCAAGCTAAAACCTTTTGAATTCATCAATAACTCACCATTCCTTTCTCGTTTATGGTGACTGACCTGGTATCTGTTTCTGATGACGCGGTAACGGTTCCTGTTGTTTGAGGGAATCCCGTAAATTTCGCAAAAACAATTTCGCCAACACCGCTTATGCCGATTGTCGTTGGCACTTCAAATGTTTCATCAAACGTTGTATCCCGAGCGGCAAAACCGGCCCCTTTAAAAAGGACAATACTACCACTTTGGGCTTTTACTCCCCAGGTTGTATCTCCATCAACCGATTGAGAGAGAGTTTGAGCGCGCCTTAGGGAGGAGGCAACGACGGTTGCTGATATATCAAGATCGTTTTTAGAAAGCAAGGCTCTGTAAACAGGCAAAGACAGCCCGGCCAGAAGACTAATTATGGCAACCGACAGCAATAACTCAAGGAGCGTAAACCCCTGTTCATGGTTTAATTTCTTCAACATAGTCTCCAAACACCCAACCATAAGAATCAGTATCATATTCTATTTTGTACCAATTCTTTTCCGAAATGATGTAATGAAATTCTGTTCCCGGACTGACCTGCTTGATAATCCCGGCAGTCAGAGAGGGTTCGATTCTGACG
>CAYHSM010000121.1:0-3241 GCA_964359325.1 uncultured Candidatus Peribacteria bacterium | reverse complement strand
ATTTTCAATTTGCGTTATTATTCCGCATGTGTTAAAAGAAAATCCTAATTTTAACCAATATAAATATGAATACCGGTTTAGGTGTGCCTCGCAGAGTTAGTGATGGTGATGGTGCAGAGAAACAACCTTCAAAAATTATTACAATTTCCGAGCCCGGATATTATAGAATGGGTGGTGTGCATACTGTATCTTGCCTGAATAATAAGCTTACTATTGTTGATTGTGGTGGGATGGGCAGTTTGATCCAAGGCAGTATTTATGCGCTTGCTGCTAAAGAACAGCAATGGATTTGGGTTACGCCTGAGATGCTTGTAACTGGGTCTTTGCAATTTGCAGTTTCTTGTTTGGAAGGTGCTCAAGAAGACCATCTTTTGGTGCAAGATGTTGCGAAGGGAGTTGCAGTGGATGCTGTGACAGCAAGGATGAGGGCTGGAGTTTCCACTCAAGCTGAACGGGTAAGAAGTGGTCAGTCCGGAATAGGCCTTGATGCTGTCAGAGACGTTGGTGCTTCAAGTCCACGTATACGTCAAGGCGTTTAATATTTTTCAATGAAAATAATTGACATCAATGATCCTGTGGCAGTTGAAAGTGCTGCGGAAGTTTTGAGATCCGGAGGTGTTGTGATGCATCCAACTGAGACTTGTTACGGTTTGGCCGTTGATATTTTTAATGAGAAAGCTCTGGAAAAGTTGTATGAGATTAAAGGGCGCAATGAAAAGAAGCCTGTCAGTATTTTGGTTTCCGGATTGGGAATGGCGCAAAAATATGGAGATTTTTCCGGCGAGGCTTTGAAATTGGCTGAAAAGTATTGGCCCGGGCCTTTGTCCATTGTTGTGCCCAGATCTGAAAATTTGCCTGAGTTTGTGAATCCTGAAGAAAATTTTGTTTCTATCAGGTTTTCTGATTTTGTATTTTGTACTAAGTTGGTTTTGGCTTTGGGCAGGCCTGTTACAACTACCAGCGCCAATAGGGCAGGGGAGCCTCAGTTGTATAAGGCGGATGTTAATGGATTTGAGGGTGTTGATTTGGTGATTGATGGCGGAGAATTACTAAAAAATAAACCTTCGACGATTGTTAAAGTTACCGGGGAAAGTGTGGAAATTTTGAGGCAGGGAGATTTGGTTGTTGGATAAGGTGTTCGTATAATGCCCATGTACCTTAGATGGTACAGTATTTTCGGTGAGTAGCCACGAAGCGCCGTGTTGGGAATTTATGTCCCGGCGCATAACATGTGGACTCCTGAAATTACTTAAGGAAGCGAATAAGCTAGTTGGGGACGCACGTCCCGAACAATATACGAACAGCACGTTTTTCTGATGCGAAGCGATTGACCGCTTATATCGGCTTTGATTCGCGTGTTTATGAGAGTGGGACAAATATTCACGGAAAAGGATATATTACCAAGCGTGGCAGTAAGATTTTGCGCACTCGTTTTTACAACGCGGCTTCAGTTGCGGTTTTGCATGAGAATATTTTTAGAAACTTTTTCCTCAAAAAACGATCTGAAGGGAAACCTTATCGTGTCGCTCTTTGTGCCGTGATGCATAAAATGGTTCATGTGGTTTTTGCCGTCTGGAAGAGAGGTACGCCATTTATTAACCAAATCCCATGAAAATGACATTGACGGGGATATAGCTAGTTATATGCTGTTTATTTTCCCCGTCATTGATACAACGAAAACTTTCCAGTAAATTCTCTTAATTCTTGAGTTGAGCCAAACATGACGATACCCCAGTATTCAAGCTCTTCTTCAGGGGTCGAGCGAGTGGCGTCTTGTTGTTCTTGAGATGTGCCAACTGTCATCGTGCTTGTGAAATCGGAAAATGGAATACCGCGCGCAAGGCACTCATTGCGAACTGTGCGTATTTTATTTGAATTGTCCGCTTTTAGTACAATGAATGGATAATGTGAAATATTTGGATGAGTGCCGCCGTTTTTATCCTCATACTGTAAAAAGCACATCTCACCTACTTTGCCGGAGCCACCCGCGAGACCGGCCGTCATGTGACCAAGTGCATTCATAGCACGACCTGGCTCAACTTTTTTGTTAAGGATGGCTATAAAACGCTTTGAGTTTTCGTCTGGTAACTCTGTCATAGTATTGTCATGTTAAAAGACAAATAGGGGAAAATAAATGGCATATAACGTTTGCTGATATCTGACGTCCCGACCATCCCGCTAAAATTTAACTCAATATGGTCGGGATGTGCGAAGCGAACAGATATCAGCTGTTGTGCGACCCCGAAGGGCTTGGTACATTTTTTATCTCGTGAATTGTAATTTAGACCTTGTTTTTTAAGCCAAACAAAACAAGATTTTTTCCATTTGGCGAGCAAAAGAGGGGCTAGGGGTGAATTTTGCGAGACAGCCTATTTTTTAATTGGTTCCCAAATATTTGAATTTGGTTTTTTGCCACTAGATGATTCTATGATTAAAAATATAAAATCATCCTCTGTTTGATCGCTCTTTTCTACCATTTTTTTAAAGGCCATGTTGGATACATCAAAAATAGAAGTTAAATCAACCTTCCAAACTCCACTTTCTTTATAAAAATGAAAATATACAGAATTTTTTTTACCATTTACTAGCATTTCTCCTTTTGCAAAGTTTTCATCTATTGACACCTTTCCTATGGAACTATTCATGACACTATCTTTTCCAACCATCCCATTTTCAATAGCATAAATTAATAGCCTCCTACCATCAAAAGAAAATATATCTTCTTTGCTAATCGTATGCCTGATTAAGACAACCATTAATTTATCTAAAAGAGATAAAGATGATATTTCTTTACGATCAGCATTTTTTACTAACTCTAAAACCTTTTCATAGTATTTTATAGTATTCGTATCAACATAATTTACTGCATCTTTCCCTTTATCATTAAGTATGGATGATTTGTAATTATTAAATGCTTCTTTAACCAAATCTTCTTGATTTTGCACTTGTATAGAACTTTCTTCATTAATCTGTGAAGTGTTGTTACTGCAGCCAAATAAAAACAATGAGAGTACTACAATGCTTGTAAATAAGAATGTTTTTTTCATGTGAATATGTATAAAAAAGTAAAAAAGTTCCTTACCCCCTCCTTAAAAAATCAAAAATCTTGTTTTGTTTCCTGATTTCAATTCTGACTCTCAACTGTAGAAGAGATAAAAAATGTATGTCGCACAACGTTACGCACTTTGCGATGTTTGGTGCTGGTATAATTTTAGCACGGAGTGCCACACCAGCGCCAAAT
>CAYHSM010000120.1:0-3248 GCA_964359325.1 uncultured Candidatus Peribacteria bacterium | reverse complement strand
TGTCCTCCATCTCGGCCCCGTCTTCATAATCGGCATCATCAGATAGATCTCCTTCTTCATCGGACGGATAGCCTGAAACAAACGCTCCAAACGCATCCAGCAAATTCCCATAAAAATCACCGGAAAGATTTTTATCCCACTCAACCCAGGGTTGAGGGAACAAAGGCTCGGTACTTTTATCCAATTGAAAAGTGTACTTATTTGAATCAGCAGCCAGCACAGTAGGCGAAGGCAATCCCGAATAACACGAATTATAATAGACATCATCAATATCCTCGTATTTATAATAGTCATTTTTGCCTCCACCCGGAAATTGATAACTGTCTACATGTTTTTCATAATCTGAAGCCTTATTGGAATTTTCATTCTCATTATTTTTCTTAACTTTTTCCGGGAATTTTAATTTACTGCCTGTACCTGGAATGGTCATCTTAACAGGCGCCGTACTCCCCGCTACATCCAAAACAGGCATTGAAGCAATCATGCCAAAACAACGGTCACTATTTTTCATTGTAGAGCTGGAATTGCAGCCTGCGGACGGATCGTAAGCCCCGCCATCATAACCTTGATCTTTGTTTTTATACAAAGTAAAAATCGCGCCTTGACTGGGCTTTTCATATTCAGCCTTCAAATTCTCAAGACTTTGAGGATCAAGAATATCATATTGGTCGAAATTTACATCTGGAGGAGTATCAAGCAATACATATATTTCGGGATTACCTGTTGGATTGGAGGTCGAAGTTGAACCATTTTTATCAACGGAAAAAGAAAAATATTTTTTCATCAAATTCCCATCCCTGTAAAACTCTATACTAAAATAAGCAACGGCGGTATTGATGGCTGCCTGCTGCAAATTCTCCCCTGGTATTATCTTTACGGGATACGGAAAGTTATTGATCTGATCTGATTTTTTATTATTTACAGCCTGAATAAAGCCGTATACTTCAGCGTAAGATTTCTCAATGGCCTGATCAAAAGTATTGGCAAAATTTAGATTTTCATTGTTTACTTTTATTATCACATCTCCTTTTTGCAATTCGTCCTCGACCGGCCCTTTGTAGTCGCCCTGCAAAGGATTATGAATAAAAGCCGAGATCCCATACTCCGGATTATCCTCAACAATCGCGCCTGTATCATAAGTGCCGTCCTCATTTGCATTCCCGGCATACTTGCCATCAGTTGTTTTAAAAAGATCAGACTGCTCGCCACCAATTGAAATTGGGGACAACATCCTGGTATTTACGCCAACTGTATGTACGGGTAAGGCATTTGAAAGATTATCGGATCGCAGAGATCTGGTGAGAATAGAATATTCGCCGCCTGTGGCTTTCGGATTGAAATCAAGCGTCTGCGAATCAAAATATTCTGATTTCGTTGAACCCAAAAACGGCGCGCATTGTTTTGGACTGTTCAAAATGTCCGCGTCAATTCCATTCACATAAAACTTCCCATCTTTCTCATTGTCATAATGAAAATTATAATAAATTTTATCAACCGGAAACCATGCTAGAGGGAGATTCATGTTGTCCACACCTTTTTCTTTAGCTTCTGCAATGGCATCCAAAGCCGCAGAATCAAAAATCATAACCTCAAAAGCTCCGGCGCCAATAGAGCCTGACAATGAAGAATATTTCGCAAGAGTAATAGGCTCCTGGATTTTTTCCACGACTTCATTAACCTTTTTTTCCAAAGCATCATTAACGCTTTTCAGATAAAATTTTGTATATTCGTCCTTTATAGTAACCATGCCTGCAACAGTATCCACGCTTAAGCGCCCATCGTGCGTTTGCGCATAGCGCGCTGTATAATCCGCCCAGTCATTCACCTTGCCAAAATATTTGCCAAGCACTTTGTAATAAGGCAAAAGATTTTGGTCAATAATGGTCTTGGCATAAATGTCAGGCAGATTGGCTAAAGGATTGGTATTTTTGAGAGACTGAAGAAACTCATTACCTTGAATTTCTTCCGGCAGATCGGAAATAGTTTCTTGCGAAAGTTCAGACGCCCAAAATTTGTTATAACGCATGTAAGTCAGATCCTCGATAGCCGCAAGATACTTAACATAACGCTTATACACATCAGGATTAACTTGAGATTCTTCATTTACCAAATCCCCAAAAAACATTTTACGATCAAACTTGGCAAACATCGGCTCGCCTTCATAGTAAAGATGGTTCTTATCAAAAAATTCAGCCAATTTTTGTCTACCATTAAAATTGCTGCTCGGAGCATTGATCACGCCATGCCAGACTTCAGGCTTTGGAAAGCCAACGGAATTATTTCTTTCAAAACTTTTAGATTGCTCATTATATATATAAGCCTTTTCGGAAAAATCAGTATAAGGAAACATGCTGATATATCGATTGCCGTTTTTATTGACTACGGGCAAAGGAACATCTCCAATCAAGACAACTCCTCGTAGCCTGTTTTTGTTGGTGCCGTCTCCGTTGCGATAGAGATTTTCCAGGGCATTGGAGAGATTGTTTACAGTATCTGTGGCTTTGTCAAAAAACAGGATTTTTACATCTGTCAGATCATTGCTTTTGCGAATGTCCTCGGCATATCTCAGGATTCTATGGCCCAGCTTGTTGTCTGATAATTCATCTGCAAACTCGGGATATGCAGCTTTAAGCCCGTCATAGGAATTGTTGTCTTCATCAAGCTCCGTATCCACGACTAAGGTTACGAGATCATAAGTGATATTAGGAGAATTTGGCTTCTCGGCTTCTTCTATTTTCTGATCGCCGTCATCGGCCGCATATGCCACTTCGCCAAAAGTAACGCCATCGCTCGCTGCATAAGCGGTTGCCGCACTTATAGGCGCAACTGCAACTTGGCTCAAAACAACTGCCAAAAGCAGCCACGCACTGACTATTTTTTTGAATAGGAATGAGTTGTTCAAATTCAAATCGGGATATAATTCACCAATCATAAAATTTACCATAGCAACCATTCAAAAACAATTTCAAAAACAATTTATGTAAGCCCCAAAAAAAAGGTTTCTGATTGACAGCGGACACGTAGCATAGCGGAGTGTCATTTCTTCGAGGTATCCTCAGGCAAAAATTTACAATAAAAAAGCCCCGCCGGAGGCGGGGCTTGAATTTAGTTGATTTAAAATTATTGAGTCAGGATGGCGTAGCAGGGAAGATTATTACCATTAGCAGCGACAGGGGTTCCCAATGTTATTGCAAATGTGACTTTATCGCAGTTTGCATTCCCGTTTGCCAAGATTTCAACTTCCGCCC
>CAYHSM010000119.1:0-3248 GCA_964359325.1 uncultured Candidatus Peribacteria bacterium | reverse complement strand
TATTATCCACATTTTCCTGGAAAGCAGCTTGCATTTGGATGTGATCGTTAGCGTTTATATCCATTGCCGTGACGTAAACTCTTCTTATTTCTTCCGGGATTTCAACAATGCTTTGTATTGAGCCTGTTCTTTCTACTGTTTTGATAATTTCTTCGTTATACAGATTTAAATCCTTTAGTTCTTTTTCCAAATGACTGTTGATATATATGAGTTTTTGGCCGCTTAGTACTTCTTTATAATATGAAAGAGCAAAGAATGGCTCAACTCCGGAACTGCAATCGAACAACATTGAAATGGAACCGGTTGGGGCAATTGTCGTAAGAGCTGAGTTGCGCATTTTTGCGTTTTTGCTTTTTGGCCCGTAGATGCTGATTTCCCAATTTGGGAAGCAGCCTTTTTCAACAGCCAGTTTGTTGGAATATTCATGCGATGTGTCGTTGATGAATTTCATTAATTTTCTTGCTGTGTCAAAACCTTCTTGTGTGTTGTATGGAATTTTGAGCTGGTAAAGCATGTCTGCAAATCCCATTATTCCCAAGCCGACTCTGCGATTGTTGCGGAAGGTCGTATTGACCTTTTCAACAGGAAAATCCGAAAGGTCTATGACATTGTCGAGCATGCGCACCGCTGTTTCTATTACAAATTTCAAACGTGTTTCGTTGATTTTGCCATTCTCTACAAATTTTGAGAGGTTGATTGAACCCAGGTTACAAACATCTCCGTCGTGCAGCCATTGTTCTCCGCATGGATTTGTAGCTTCCAGTCGTCCAAGTTCCGGGATAGGATTGTTGCGGTTTGCCGCATCCGGAAAAAGCACTCCAGGTTCTCCGTTTCTCCATGCCGCGTTAATGATTTTATCCATTAATTCAGAGGCTGTGATGGTTTCTTCTATCGCGTCTACAAATGAGTTTCTTTTATTGCGAATTATGCGGCGAGGTTTCATTTTTTGTCCTTTCCATGTGCATAGCCAAGGTTCATTGTTGCGGCTTTTTACCGCTTCCATAAATTCGTCAGTCAGACTTATGGAAATATTGAAATTAACCAAAGATCCTTCTTCCCATTTGGATTCAATAAATTCAAGAATATCCGGATGATCAACGCGCATTACGCCCATGTTGGCACCATGTCTGCCTTGTTGTTTTATTACACCAAAGGCTTCGTTGTAAGCTTTGAGGAATGAAACCGGCCCTGATGCTGTGCCTTGTGTGCGAGTTGTGCGAGTGCCTGCCGGACGAAGCATATGCCATGGAAAACCCAGTCCGGAACCCGCTTGCTGGAGGAGCGCTGCGTTTCGCAATGTGGAAAAAATTCCATCCATACTGTCTTCCGGATGCAGCACAATGCAATTCGCAACCAGTCTTGTTTTGCCTCCGGCGTTTGTTAGAGTGCGGCCCGCAGGAATGAATTCAAAATTATATAAAATGTCTTTAAATTTATCAGTCAGATCATTAACAAATTTTTGATCTTTTTTGTAATTTGCTTCAACTTTTGCCAAAGCTTCGGCTACGCGATCAAACATTCCTTCCGGAGTTTCGCAGACTTCGCCATGTTCATTTCTTTGGAGATAGCGAGCCGCAAGTATTTTTAAAGCGTTTGCGCTGAAAGGCAGTTTTGTAGTGCGTCCGTTTAAAATTTCCTGTTGATTGTTGCGTATGTTTTTGTGTTCGATGCGATAGAGAATGTAGGCCTTGGCTGTTTTTGCATGTCCTCCCTCTATAAGGATTTTTTCAACCAAGTCCTGGATTTGTTCCACTGTTGGAATATTGATGTCGTCTTTAAAAAAGACTTCAAGCACAGCTGCAACTTGGTTTGAAATCTGAGTCGCCATTTCTTTGTTAGCGCCGCCCACGGATTGAACAGCTTTCCAAAGAGCTTCTGTGATTTTGTCCTGATCAAAATCTACAATATCACCGTTTCTTTTTTTGATTTTTTTGATTGGAGACATGGGGAGGGTGGCGTTAATGATAATATAGCTGAGGCTATTTTTTTGAGGATTTGGCCCGCCTTAGGCGGGCCTGGACATTTTGCACAGGAATGAGGCGTGTTTCTATATGTAGGTGGCATTTTTATATTAAACCACAATATATAGTGGTGCCTAAAATAATAGCAGGGGCGAGGGTGGTTAAAAAGAGAAAATTTTCAAAAGCTGTTGACGGTAGGGGAAGGTTGGTTCGTGATTAGTGGCAGTGTGGATTTTTGGCTTAAGAAAGCAGTTTTTTCGTGATTTGCGAGAGGGTGTCGAGGAAGTAATTTATGTCGTTTTTTGTTGTCTGCTTGCCGATTGTGACGCGAATAGTTGCGTCTATTAATTCTTGGGAAATCCCTATCGCTTGTAGAACGTGTGAAGGTTTTGTGCTGCGTGCGCCGCAGGCCGCGCCTGTGCTTATATAAATTCCGGCTTCGTCCAGTTGGAGCAATAGATTTTGGCTTTCGATTCCCTGAATGCTTATGTTGATGTTGTTTGGGAGGCGAGTGGATGCGTGTGCGGGAGTTAGAGGATTTGGTCCGTTAAGTTTGCTGTTTTTTATTTTGCTTAAAATTTCGTTAATCAGCATGTCGCGGAGTTCAATTAAGCGCGCGTTTTCTTTTTTTTGTTCTGACTGTGTTAATTCCAAAGCTTTTGCGAGCCCAACTATTCCCGGAATATTATGAGTGCCGCCTCTAAGTCCGTTTTCATGCCCGCCGCCGTATATTATCGGTTCAATTTTTATTCCTTTGCGAATGTAGAGAGCTCCGGCGCCTTTCGGTCCGTAGATTTTGCTTGCGTTTATTGTGAGCAGATCTACGTTCAATTCTTCTACGTTTAAAGTTTCAAATCCCGCTGCTTGGCAAGCGTCCGTGTGGAATATTATTTTTTTGTCGCGGTTGTCGTGGCAGATTTTGGTGAGTTCTTTGATTGGTTCGATTGTCCCGATTTCATTGTTTGCATACATTATTGAGGCCATGATTGTGTCCGGACGGATTGCTGACATGAAGTCGGCTGGATTTACGAATCCTTTGCTGTCCACTTTCAAATAAGTTACTTCAAAGCCTTCTTTCTCCAGTTTTTTGAATGATTCTAAGACTGAAGAATGTTCTATTTGCGTGGTTATGAGGTGCTTGCCTTTGTCTTTGTTTGCGCCTGCCTGCCGGTAGGCATGGCGTGCTGTTCCGAAAATCGCCAAGTTGTTTGATTCAGTGCCGCCGCTTGTGAAAATTATTTCAGTCGGGCTGCAGTTTAATATTTTTGCAATTGTTTCGCGGGCGGA
>CAYHSM010000118.1:0-3270 GCA_964359325.1 uncultured Candidatus Peribacteria bacterium | reverse complement strand
ATGAGGAAAAATGAAGCAATAATTTTTAATTGAAAATTTGCTTTGCAAATTTTTGTTGCGTTACTCATATTGTTATTTCAATTTAATTATCACATGTCTTCGGTCTCCTTCTCCCTCACTTGCCGTTTCTATATCATCAAAACCCGCGCCCATGCAGTAGAGATGGATTTTGCGGCGGAAATACGGTGACATTGGCGGCATAATTTGTTTTTTTCCTGTTTTGCGCGCCATATCGACTTTTCTCTGTGTCAGATTTATAACGTTTTCCTCCTGTCTTTTGCGGTAATCATCAACATCCAACAGAATATTGAATTGTTCATTACCGCATTTTTTCCAAACCACAACTTTTAATAGATGCTGCAGCGCTTGGATGTTTTCTCCGTGATAACCTATGAGCATGCTTGGTTCGTCGCTTTTTATGTTTGCGGAGTAGCTGTCTTTTTCCTCTTCCGTGATGATAATTTTACTGTATTTTGCGCCGAGGCGTTTAAGTATGTCCTCCAGCGTTTCTTTTAGTGCATCTTCAATGTCCATATATGGGATTAATTAAGGAGTTAGTTGTTTGATGGGATAATGAGTCCCGCTTAGCGGGACGGTTTTGTTTATTATCCCGCTTGCGGTGGGTTGATAACTTTTACCGTTGGTTCATTTGGATCCTTTTTGATTCCTCCTTTATTCACAACAAGCTGTTGTATTATGCCATAAATTGTCGATGCGCCCCAGTAAATTCCAACTCCAGCAGGAAGTGATGCCGTAAATACAGCGATCATCACCGGCATAATGTATGTCATCATGCTGCCGGCTATTGCCATTTCGTTTCTTTTGCCGTCATCTGCTTTTTTATTTTTTGCCATGGCCAATTTCATTTGAATAAACTGCAGTCCCCCAATTACCAGAGGCAAAACGTAAAGGTTGGCTTTTGTCAGATCGAGAATATTTAAAAAGTTTGTATTAATGTCGGTTAATGAAAAACCGGAGTACTGACTGTATAGCAGGTAAGTATTGTCCGGATTAAGGCCGCTTTGGATTACATAAAACAGAGCGATTAAGAAAGGAAATTGCATGAGTATTGGCAAGCAGCTGCTTAACGGATTTATTTTGGCTTCTTTCCACAGAGCCATTGTTTCTGATGCGATGCGTTGTTGGTCGCCTTTGAATTCCTCTTTGATTTTGCTTAGACGCGGCTGTAAATCTTGCATGCGGCGTTGGGATTTCATGGCTTTTTGTGAGGGGACGAGCAGGATTGTGCGGATAATTATTGTGAGGAAAATAATGGCCCATCCGAGACCATGCCCCGGAACTATATACGTGAAAAAGATGAGGCCGTTGTAGATTGGTCTGTAAAATAAACCGATTGAGAGTTTGCGGAAAATTCCTTCTTGGACCACCGAAAATTCATTTGTTGTGAATGTTTTTGATTCGGTTCCGACGGTTACGGCCGCTTCGATTTTAAATCTGCCCATTTCCGAAAAAAGCGCGTTATTCCAGTTTGTGTATGCGATTACCGTTTCTTTGCCGGGTTCTATTGTTAAGTCAGCGGCATTTTCGCATTTTAATTCAGGAGAGTTGGTTTTTGTGACCCATTCGTTGTTTTCAAATCTGTAGACCGTAAAAGGTTCGCCCGGACATTCATTTGGAATTACCACAGCCTCTTTTGTATCATTGAGAATTTCCACTTTTACCGTTTGGCGGCGGCTATATTCGGTATCTGTTGTTGAGAATGAGAGATTTCCTGCATTGAGAGCTAATTTTTCAGTATCGTCGTTTTTGAAAAAACTGAATATGTAGTTGATGATCAGGAAGATGACCAAAAAAAGAAGTACGTTTTTTAATATTCTGTTAAATTTTTCCATAATTTCTATTAATGATACATTCTTTAATGTCTTGATTTATTGCGGTAAAATCAGCGTTAATTGTTGATTTTTTTGCTATCAATATAAGGTCGATTCCTTCTTTTATATTTTCCGTTTGTAAATTTGTTCGTATAGCCTCGTAAATTTGTCTTCGTAAACGGTTTCTTTTTACAGCCTTTAAGTCGACTTTCTTGCTGATGATAACACGAAAGCGTAAATTTTGCGTATGGTTTTTTTTGAATCTGACAATAAACAGCCTCGTCTTAAAAGATTCGCCTTTTTCCAATATATAGTCAATATTTTCCCGAGGAACTCGGTAGTTTTTGGCGAGCATTGTTATTTTGAATGGACTGAGACTGTTAGACGTTTTCGGCCTTTCGCTCTGCGTTTTCTTAAAACCGAAGCGCTTCTTTTTCTGAAGCCGTGGACTTTGAGTCGTGAACGTTTTTTAAGTTTTTCTAACATAATATTTAAATATAATAATTGTGGGATAAGGTGTCCCGCTATGGCGGGACTTTTTGTTGGCTAGGCCAAAGTTTTCAACTTTGGCTTGCGGGGATTGTATCTGTAGGAGAGCCATAAGTCAATTCAACTTGCCATTAATGGCTTATTTATGTATATTTCGCTTCGTATTATTTAAAAGGACTTATGGCAGCATTTAAGGCAAACTATGAGTTTTTGTTTGTAGGAAGGGACGATAACAGCTTTTTAGAGAATTATGCGTATGATCTTTTTCAGGATCATGGAGATAAAAGCGGACAGGTTTTTATCAATTTGGAAATCCAAAATAATCCGGTTGATGCCGAGGAAATCGCTCAGGCGATTTTTGAAACCATGCAAAAAGTGTTTTTTGAAGATGTGGAGAAGGAAGCTTATGGGCGGTTTGAAGTCGCTTTGAAAGCTATAAACGGTGTGCTTTCTCAATTCAAATCTCAAAAGACATCGGGATATATCGGGAATTTGAATGTTATTATTGCGGCTATTGTTGGCGATGATCTTTTACTTACGCAATGCGGAGATGCTGAGGCTTATCTTGTTCGCAAACGTTATATAAGTGTTGTCAGTGAAGGTTTAAGTGAAGAGGCGACAGGTGATGAGGTTTTTTCAACTATTGCGAATGGTAAAATTGAGCCCGGAGACACTGTTTTATTTTCTTCAACACGTTTGGTTCGTTATATTGGTAAGAATGATTTGGCTGAAGCCGTTAATAGAAAGAGCATTGCTGAGGCTTTGGCTGACGTGAGAGACGTGATTTCAACTGAGATTTTGGGAAGAGTCGGACTTACCGGAATTTCTTTTGAACAGGCTACCAAAGATGACGTTGAGGCTGTAGTTGCCGGAGAAGACAGTATTACAAAAAGCATGTTGGAAGGTGACGAAGTTGGCGTTTCTGCAAAAAGAGAGAGTTTAACAGGAA
>CAYHSM010000117.1:0-3280 GCA_964359325.1 uncultured Candidatus Peribacteria bacterium | reverse complement strand
GGTATTCTTTTGACGGAAATAAAGTGCAGTTTATGTTTACTTCCGATGATCGCGTGGATTTTAGGGACCTGGTTAAGGATTTGGCGAAAGTTTTGCAAAAACAAATTCATTTAAGACAAATCGGGCCGAGGGATAAGGCTAAGTTTATCGGAGGATATGGAAAATGCGGACGGCCTTTGTGCTGCGGCACGTGGCTTGGGAAGTTGGAAAGTATAAATATGGAAATGGTTAGGGTCCAGGGGTTGGAAAGTAAAGGAAGTTCTAAGTTGTCAGGGTCATGCGGGAAGTTGTTATGTTGTTTAAAATATGAAATGGAAGCATATAAGGATTTGCGCAAAGGCGTGCCTAAAATTGGCTCATTTGTGCGGCTAAAAAAGCCTTCGCAGGAGGGAACCGTTATTGCGCTTGATATTTTGAATCAAAAAATAAAAATTGTTTCGCAGGGTGGTGAATATTTAACCGCTGAGATTAAGGATATAGATAAAATTTTGAAAGAGAATGTTACCAATGATAAAGGCGCAGACTCTAATTAAAAAACTATGTGGACTTATTTTGTAATTTTTTTTAGTTTAGCCCTGCTTCTCGTTGTGTTTATTTACAGGGTGGTTGCGTATTACAGAAAATCGTGCGGCGAATCCTCCAAGGCTGACGCGAGGGACGCGGATACAGGTGCCGACGTTGATGTCGAGTCCGATGTTGATGTAAAAATTAAGCTGTCCAGGGAAGAGAAAGGACAAGTTGAGGCTTTGTGCAAGCGCGGGGAGGCCCTGATTAACGCCGGGAAAGATGAAGAGGCTATAAAGTGCTTTGTCCAGGCTTTGACGTTGGACAGTTCGCATTTAGGCACTCAGCAAAGGTTGGCTCTTTTATATTTACAAAAGCAAATGTATAGCGCTGCGGCTGCCTTATTCCGGCAGTTGGCGCAACAAACGAATGATCCCATGCATTATAGTCATCTCGGGCTTTCGTTTTATCAACAAAGTGATTTTGAGAATGCAAAAATCGCATATCAGACCGCTGTAGATCTTGATCCTTCTCGTCCGCAACGTTTTGTAAGTCTTTCTCAGGTTTATAGGTCGTTAGGACAGCTGGCTAACGCCATTATTGCCGTGAATAAGGCTGTTGAAATTGATCAGGCAAATGTGGAATTTTTGTATTTACTTGCGGACTTGCAAATTGAGGCCGGGAATTTAATTGTTGCAAAGGAAACTTTAAATAAACTTTTAGGAGTTGATGCGGAAAATAAAGAGGCGAAAGCTTTACTTAAAGAAATTAAAAAGTTGGAAAAGGAAGCCGGCGGGGCTGCGCTTTAAGGGGGCGTTGGGGCCACGCCTGTGGCGGGCATGGTTGGTTCCGGTGGTATCGCTGATGGCTCCACGCCAATTAATATTTTCCCGGGGATCGCCTTGTATTGCGTTGAAATTGGCTCTTTTATTTCTTTGCCGTCTTTATCAAAAAGATGCCTATACCATAAAGCGTTGAAGCCCGTGTGTGGTTTTTCCACTTGTTTCTTTGTTCCCGGCGGTAAATCTGTTGTTTCCACATATTCCGTAGGACCGGGACTTCGACTATTGGAAATATACGGCCCCTCCATTTCGACGCGACGGCCATCGGGGGTGCCGTAAAAAACTATATATAATTCGTAATCTTTATCTACGTACGTTTGAATTAAAATATATTTGCCGGTATCGTTTTTGAACTTTAAATTTGCGCCTCCTAGATAAATGGTTGCGTCCAGGCCGTGTCCTAAAATTTGAGAATAATACGTAACTGCATATGTGTGCTGATTGCGCTCCACGATTTGTAATCCCGCAAATAGTGCTGCCCTAAACATAGTCGTTGAAACTTGGCAGATTCCGCCTCCATATTCCGGAATCGTTCCTTCTTTTTTGATAACAAGTTCTTTTTTAAAACCCGTTGATTCGTCAACTTGCCCGAGACTTTTATTGAAATTAAAAAATTCGTCCGGGGCGAGAAGTAAGCCATTAAATCTTGCTGCTCCGACTTTGATATTATGGACCCTGTTGGCTGGCGATCCATAATAAGACGTGTGCCCCACGGATATTTTTTCTTTAATTCCTTTTTCTTGAAGGTCTTCTGAAATGTTTATTTTGGGCGTGATATTTATAACCGGGATCGGGACGTCCTGGATTTTATTTATTAAAGCCAATTCGATGGATTCTTTTAAAAATTGTCTTTGGACTTTTTTCCCATCATCTCCCTTCCCCTCAATTATCACTTTCCCTTCTTTATTTGTGTAAATATTTACCTGCTCCGCCGGTCTATCCAGCCATTTAGAAATATTTGTGTCAATAAATTCATTTAATTTTTGTTGGTCAATTTCAATCGTGACGATTTGTTCACCGTCATAGTTTTCCGGAGGATCAATTATAATTTTTTGGTCGGAAAATGGCAGCTTCACTTCTTCTTTTAAAGCGAATTTGACCCAGTCGAGGTGATCTTTTAATTTTATATGCCAGTTGTCGCTGTAAACCGGATCTATGAGGTTTATTTGTTGATTTAAGGCTTCCGTAATCCTTGCTTCCTGTTCGGTTAATTTTTCCCTGGTTACTGTCGGCATTTTATTGAATGTTTCAACTTTAATATCGATTGGTTCCAGGGCCCTGGCTGCATTTTTGATATTTTGAATTAATTCTTTTTTGTTTATTGTTACGCCCTCTTTGCCGTCCCTGATTGCCAATTTTTTATTTTCATCAAAAAAGAATGTGGCCGGCTGCGGTTCAATTTTTTTTAATTCGAAATTTTTTTCCAGCCCAGCAAATAAAGTGTCGTAATTTATCTGGACTACTAGGTCCAGTTTTTCGTTTTGCTGGTTGTTTAGTCCAAAAATTTCCCAAATTCGTATTTTTTTTGCGTTTATTTCTTTTAACGTTCTTATTGTTTCTTTGGTTGAGATATTTACTCCCAAGGCTTCCGGCGTAAATTCTTTTGTTTTGCCAAGAATTGTTATTTTTAAAGGCGTTTTAAGGTATTTGGTTTTTGCTGATTCGAGAATCTTTTCGCCTTCTTCGGGTGTTTTGCGGGAGAGATTTATATTCGCAACATAAGTTCCCTCTGGGAATTTGCCGTGTATTGATTTTTTATAAAACGCTAAGCCTGTAGCCAAAATAATGCCTATGATCAGGCCTATAAAAATGCTTAATAAAAGTTTGCGGTTTTTCATTAGCTATTTTATTTCCTTTTCTTCGTTTGGTATTTTAAGGTTTTCGCTTGGGGGCTTGCGCTGCGCGACTTCGTCGCATGTTCGCTCATTTTGCTC
>CAYHSM010000116.1:0-3296 GCA_964359325.1 uncultured Candidatus Peribacteria bacterium | reverse complement strand
GAGGTTTTGTTTTGCATTATCCAGGTCATTTTGTGGCTGTGAATAATTATCCGGAGACTTAGTTGGCTCAACCGGCGTTGCAAGTGGCGTCGTTGTCGTCCTATCCTGAGCTATCAATGCTGCCTGATACTGGCCGTTTTCCTGATCTACACTGACAAGAACGAGCCCTGTTAAAGCTCCGATCAGTCCTCCCAGCAACAGATTTACATGAGTTTTTTTCATTTTGTTTTTGTTTTATGAAATATTTTTTATTTTAAAGTCTTACATTTTTCAAAGAAGACAATCATATTATACTATACTTTTATATATTATGCAAGTGGGCTGTTTTGCCTTTTTTGCAGGAGAAATATAGATTGTTTGCATGTTGTTAGCTAATAATTGGAAAGATTTTGAGCTTTTGGATACCGGTAAAGGCGAAAAGCTGGAAAGATGGGGAAAATTCACTCTGATACGGCCTGATCCTCAGATCATTTGGAGTGAAAAATCCAATCCCAAGCTTTGGGAAAAAGCCGATGCCCATTATCACAGAAGCGATTCCGGTGGCGGACGCTGGGAATTTAAAAATACTTTGCCCGAGAGATGGGTCGTCGGTTATAAAGATTTGATGTTTTATGTGAAAACCATGGGGTTTAAGCATACCGGACTTTTTCCGGAACAGGCCGTGAATTGGTACTGGATGATCGATCTCATTCAAAAAGCAAAACAACCTATCAATGTTCTTAATTTGTTTGCTTATACAGGTGGTGCGAGTGTGGCTTGCGCGTATGGTGGTGCGTCCGTGTGTCATGTGGATGCTGCTAAAGAGATTACCAGACGAGCTAAAGAAAATCTTCAGCTATCCGGCCTTGGCGACCGGCCTGTGCGATTTATTACGGATGATGTGATCAAATTCGTAAAAAGAGAGATTCGTCGTGGCAAAAAGTATGAAGCGATCATTATGGATCCGCCTTCTTTTGGTCGCGGTCCAAACGGAGAGATATGGAAAATAGAGGATCAATTATATGGACTTATTGAATTGTGTTCTCAGCTTATGTCTGACAAGCCGTTATTCTTTCTTATAAATTCATATACGACCGGCTTTGCCCCCGGCGTTTTGGAAAATATTTTGAAATTGTTGGTTGAAAAAAAATTCGGAGGGAAAGTTGACTCGGACACTATCGGGCTGCCAATCACTAATTCAAAGCTGGTGTTACCTTGCGGAATTGTCGCGAGGTGGATGAGATAACCGGCGCCGTGTAATATAATGACTGATAATTTCTTTCGCCAGCGGTAATAATGAAACAAAAATAATTGCCAAGATCAATAATCCAAAATGCTCTTTTACCCATGGAATATTTCCAAATAAAAAGCCTCCAAAAATAAATAGCGAGCACCAAAGCGCTGCTCCTACAACATTATATATAAAAAAAATCCTGTATGGCATATTGCCGATTCCCGCCACAAATGGCGCAAATGTTCTGATTATCGGGATGAAACGCGCGAGAATTATTGTTTTTTTGCCATGTTTTTCATAAAATTTCTGAGCGCGCGCCAAGTGTTCTTTATGAAAAAATATTGATTCCTCTTTTTTGAATATTTTTGGCCCGGCAAATTTACCGAGATGATAATTCAAAGCGTCTCCGGCAACTGCAGCTACAAAGACAACTAAAAAGAGTATTCCAATTTTAAATGCTCCGGTTGCGGCAAGAGTTCCGGCTACAAATAAAAGGCTGTCTCCGGGTAAAAATGGCATGATCACAATTCCGGTTTCAAAAAATATAATCAGAAATAACAATAAATATGTCAGTGCTGAATATTCATTCACTATTGTTTGCAGATATTTATCGAGATGAAGCATTACTTCAAAAATTTTGGTCATAAATTTTTGTAATTTCTTTTAAGAATCGTTTCGTGCCTTTATTATATACTTCAATTTTTAAATCCCGTACAATTTATTGCTATGATTATGCTTTTTCCGTATAATTGACTTATATTTTTTATTATTTTTATTATGAATAAATTTCGTACTTGGATTTTGATTTTTTCCCTTATAGTCCTTCTTTTTCCCGGTTCTGCATTTGCCGCCCAAGATAAAGCGATAGTGACGGTTGAGGTGAAAGACGGGATTGGCGCTGATGCTGTTAATCTGTCCAATATGTATGTTGTGATGTACGACGTCTCTGTGGTTGGCAATGACTGGTGGGGGAAGAAAGCAAAGGTTAGGAAAATTTCGGCAGGTAAAACAACAGTAAAGTTTATCATTAACCCCGGACAAGTTGTGGATTTTAAGGCTTTCGAGACTTTGGCAGATGTGAATACCAATAAGAAGCAGCCGTTTTATGCGCCACCGCAAAAGAATTTTTCGGGTGAGCTTTGTTTTGTTGCCGGCATTGATTTTTCCAAAAAAATGTCTGATTCTTTCCCTTGTGGGAATAATGTTGAGCTTATCTATTCCGGAAGCGATGTAAAGGTATCTGTTGAGGTGAATGATGGAGTTGATTACACCAAGCCGCTTTCGAGCGTGGCTGTTGGAATGTATAATGTTTCGATTGTTAATGATGAGTGGATTGGCGAACTGGTCAAGATTAAGATAATTCCTGTTGGGAAAACCCAGGCGGTCTTTAGCGTGACTCCGGGACAGATCGTTGATTTTTTGGCGTTCAATAACTTAGGCGATGCAAAAAAAATAAAGAAACATACGTTCGTTGTGCCTCCACATAAAAACTTTTCCGGCGAGTATGATGCGGATGGTGCTGCCATGGACGGCTTTTGCCTGATTGCCGGCGTTGATATTACCAAGAAGTTGGAGCTCTTCCCCGGAGTGAACTCATGCGGAAATGAAGTCGGGTTGGCTCTGGAGGAATAGGAAAGATGTTTAGACTATTTTCTTTCCGTGATGCCTATCTTCCACACACCCTTTTCGAGGAAGGCTTCTATTGTTCAAGGGTAAGCTCTTGCTCTTTAGCTCTTTTATCAATATGTGAGACAACCCGCGCGAGATTTTTTGCTTCAAAAATTTCTCGTTCATTGATGTATCTGTCCAGATCTATCTGCAAAAGTATTTTTTCGGTTTCCTCCAGGGTAAGGGTGCTATTTTCAATGGCGTTAGAGTTGTACACCTGCTCGGCAACTTCCGCCTCGCTCAGCAATTTTAACAACGCCTGCTTGCTCACGGCCGCGGTATAGTAGCGTTCTCTTAAGCCAGAGATTGCGTTAAAGATGTGCAATGTTTTTGGCATAGTTATAGGGTTTATCAATATTGAGTAATCTAACTTTATTGCATACCTCTTTCACTGTTTCATCAAGATAATCGTGAA
>CAYHSM010000115.1:0-3305 GCA_964359325.1 uncultured Candidatus Peribacteria bacterium | reverse complement strand
AGCAGGTTCGTGAAATAAAAACAGATGAAAACGGCAAAAAAGTGTATGTCACCAGGGTTCAAGGCGTGCGTTGGTTTACCAATCTTGACCATGGCCGACGTCACCAACCGCTACCGCTTATGACAGAGGCGGAAGTGATCAAGTTCGTAACAAAAAAACCTTTTGTTGAGTACGACAATTACGACGCCATAGAAATTTCGTTAGTTAAAAATATCCCAAGTGATTATGAAGGTGTGATGGGTGTACCAATTAGTATCATGGATAAGTACAGCCCTGAGCAATTTAGCATTTTAGGAACAAATGATAATGGCCTTGTTGATGATAAATACAAAAAAACACCAGGGTTAAAAAAAACATTTGTTGACGATTATTATAAAGCTGGTGGCACAGGTGCGTATAAAGAGGGTAATCCTACAGCTGGTTACTATGAAAATAACATCGCAAAGATGGCGTACAAAAGAATCTTTATCAAACATAAGAAATAATTATGAAAACAACTTTAAAAACCACCATTACTGTCAAAGAAATCTGCAATGGATTTGTCTATAACGAACTTGAAGGTAAAGGATTGTTCGGTCTGTCAGGTAAACTTACAATTCAGCCTGAGTACCAGCGCAACTATATTTATGCCTCAGACGGCGGGAAAAAAGAAATGGCTGTTATTGAATCAGTCCTAAAAGGTTACCCAATAGGATTGATTTATTTTAATAATGTGAGCGACAGCAAACATGAGGTTTTAGACGGACAACAGCGCATTACCAGTCTTGGACGATTTGTAACTGACAAATTCGCCATCAAAGACGTAAATGGTATGGAACAATATTTCGGTGGTATGGCAAAAGACAAACAAACCAAGATTTTAGAAACAAAACTAACTATTTATGAATGTGAAGGAACAGAAAGTCAAATAAAAGAATGGTTCAAAACCATCAATATTGTTGGAGTGCCACTTAACAACCAAGAATTACTAAACGCAGTTTATTCAGGTCCATTTGTTACTCTTGGCAAAGCTGATTTCAGCAATAGTCAAAATGCCAATATTCAAAAATGGAGTGCATATGTAAAAGGTAGTGCAAACCGGCAAGAGTTTTTAGAACGTGCTTTTGATTGGGTAAGCAAGGGAAATATCGGCGACTACATGAGCCGTCATCGCTACGACGACAATATCAAAGAACTAAAAATCTATTTCAACAGTGTAATTGACTGGATTTCGAGCGTATTTATTGATGTTGAAAGTGAGATGCGTGGACTTGAGTGGGGACGACTCTACGAGGAATACCACAAAAAAGCATACAACCCTTCAAAGGTATCTGCCGAGGTTCACAAACTATATGCTGATCCGTATATAAAAAGTCGCAAAGGTATTTTTGAGTACATTCTGGGAGGTTCTGTTGATACAAAATTGCTTGAAGTTCGAGTTTTTGATGAAGCAACCAAAAAAGCGGTTTACACAACACAAACCGCTGCAGCGGAGAAAAAAGGCAAATCAAACTGTCCGCATTGTGCCATTGGGCATGATGCGAACAAAGCAAAAATCTGGAGTTTGAGTGATATGGATGCTGACCATGTTTCGGCTTGGAGTAAGGGTGGAAAGAGTGATATTAAAAACTGCGAGATGTTGTGTAAGACACACAATCGCTCAAAGGGTAATCGATAATAAATTGGATTATTACAGAAATAGAGTTATGAGCGATATAAAAATTCAGACTTCATCAGATATTGCATTTTCAAGACACTTCACAGTTAATGGTTTTAATCATATCGTCAAAAATTTTGATTTTGTCGGCTCTTTAATGTCAATGCAAAAACTTAGTGCTTTAATGGGGAACCAAGTGAATGTAAACGTAAATGTTGAATTTGAATTTTATGCATCACCAAAAATTAAATTAAAAGCAGGTACTCTCACTAGAGATTTTGTCTCTTTTCTCTCTAAACAGATCTTACTGAATTGCAAAAAACAAGAGATACAATATAACGATGTAGATTTAACGAATTTGGTTTATATGTACGGGAATATGGAGACAGAGTTGAACTACATTAAAACCGAAAAGGATAGAAAAGAAAAAGGTTGGCTATGGGTTATCCGCAACACAAATCATCAGTGGTATTATTTACGCTTTCATTCAAGCATTATCGCAAGATACTATTGGATTTTTTCAAAAATCTTTGAGCGGAATCCATCACTTGGAAAAAAATTAGATTCTGCCCTTGGAATAGAAGTATTCAAAGCAATGAAAATTGGCACCTGTATTTTTGCAAATTATTGCCCAAGAGAGGACGGACAATTTGCTACTTCATTTTTGATGAGTAGCTACACAAATACCTCAATTATTCCGCTTAGGCCACTACTTAGCGAAGAAAACATAAATAAATTTTTCGATATTTTTTCTGTATCATCAGATGAATTCGTAGCAGAAAATAAAAAACATGAAATAACTGATTCGCTACTTAAAAAATACGAATTTAACGCATTAAAAAGATTCCCTGTAATAAAAACCAATTCCGCAAAGGATAACGAAAAATTTATAATTCCGTCTATTTCAGACTTTTTATATGGCGCATTTGAGGGCTTATACTACGTGTTTCTTGAGAGATTGGAAAATGGAGATAAGACAACACTACTTCAAGAAATCGGTAATATTTTTGAAGAATATATCGGAGAGTTTTTCAAACAATACAATATAGACGCTTTAACTAGGGCAAAAATAATCAGAGAAGTAACGTACAAAGTAGGCAGAGATGAATGGAAAACAGCCGACTGGCTTTTAGTCTCAGACGATTTTATTTTTCAGATCGAGTGCAAAAAACGCAAAATAGATAACTACTCAAGAGCTGGTATACAAAATGAAGATGGTAACGGTATCAATAAACTAATCGAAGATTTGGCTAAAGAAGTTGATAAAATAGCCAAAAAAGAAACACACATAAAAGCCAACAAAGTTGACGGAGTGGCGTATAAAAACCAAAAAATCATCAACATTATTGTATTTTTAGACGAGATGTTCGGAGTGAATAAGTATGCACGAGAAAAAATAAAAGAGAAAATGAAAGAAAAGTCAGACAATTTTTATATATTTGGTTGTTGGGAATTTGAGTTAGTTTGCAAGCAAGCAAAAAATAAACAACAGAATTTGTTTAACTCACTAGAAGATATTATCGCTGGAAGAAATGAGATTTATCAAATTGATTTATTGGATAGAATTTACAACAAATTCTTTGACGACATAATAATCGGGAAATAGTCAATATTATGTTTTCGGTCGGGGCAATTCACCCCTTTTGTTCCCCTCTTGCCCCTCCCTCAA